>CAYJQA010000521.1:0-4110 GCA_964372065.1 uncultured Litorilinea sp. | reverse complement strand
GGCGCGTCGTTGACTGCGTTCACCGTGAAGCCGGCGCTTCGCTGCGGCGCCGCCAGATTTGCGGTTGCAGTCGCCGAACCATCGCGGTAGTTGACCGTCAGTGTCTCGGACCCGTTGTAGTCCAATGCACTCTGGTAGACAAGCGCATCCGTGCTTCCCTTCCACGCGTTGATGTTGACCAGGCTCCCCACAACCACCACCTGCGCACCGGGGCTGCCCGTCACCGAGAGACCGGTGGCTCCCGCCACCGTCAGCGTGCCGTGCAACACTTCAGCCGTGAAGGTGGCATTTTGCGTGGGCAGCGCATCCACGTCCCCAATGGTGATCAGCCCGCCCACCGAAAGCGCCGTGTCCTCGTTGACATTCGGCACGGCGGCCAGCGCCAGCGTGGGAGCATCGTTCTCCGCCGTCACGTTCACCGTAGCCACGCCAAGCGCACTGCCCAGCGGCGGCGTGCCATTGTCAAAGATCTGGAAGTTGATCGTGCGCGACGCGCTTGGCGTATCGCTTGCGCTGGCATATTTCACCGTGCGCAGTACATCTCGGTAAGCAGTCTTGCTCGCACTGCCGGAAAGGACGAGGCGACCCGTCGCGGAGAAATAGTTCACGGCGATTGGGGCCGCTGCAGTCGCGGACAGCGTTTCGCCGCCAGCGTCGAGCGGCCCAACAATCTGCACCGTAGCCGAGAGCAGATTCGCGCTGTCAACATCCGAAATCGTCAACCCGTTTGTGCCCGATGTGCCGACAATGGCCTTTGCGGTGGCCTGCTCGGTGTAGGTAGTGCTGAAGCCCGAGCCGCCAGTGCTGCCGTTGAGGTCAATGACCGGCGGCGCATTGATGGAGATCGTACCCGTGTCGGACCCTGTCTGCGGCCCTGGCGTAGCGGGGTCGCCATCATTCACCGTGACAGTGATCGCCTGCGAGCCAAATGCACCGACAGGGCTCAGGTAGTTGATCGCGTAGGCCGAATTAAGCTGCGCAAGCGTGCCGACAAGCACAAGCCTGGCCGTGCCACTGCCGCTGCCCGCAGGTGTGCTGCCTGAATAGCTGAGCGTGCCCGACTGCACCGTCGCCGTCATGCGCATGGTTGATGATGGTGAGTCCACGTCGTCAACCCCGATGGCCGGGTGAATATCGGTGGGTACATTCTGGATGACCGAGATTGCACCAATTGTCACAGTCGGCGCATCGTTGACCGCCTGCACAAGGAAGTTTCTTGACACGGGAGGCGCAGCAAGGCTGCCGGGTGTGACGGTTGCACCATCCTCGTAGTTCAACGTAAGCGAGTCGCCACCAATGAAGCCGTCGACTGCCTGGTAGACCAGGGCGTTCGGCGATGCAAGCCAGTTTGTTATGTTCACCAAACTGCCCGTGACAAGCACCTGCTTCGTTCCGCTGCCGGACACACTCAGCCCGGAAGGACTTGCTGGGGAAACTGTTAGCGTGGCGAAGTCACCCACGGTCGCTGTGAATGTGGCCGTCTCGGAGCCGATGGCGTCCACATCGCCAATTGTCACGAGGCCTCCAACGGATGCCGGCGTCGTCTGGTCGACGTTCGGCACGACGGCAAGCGCCAACGTGGGCGCGTCATTGACGGCGCTCACGGAGAAGTTCTGCGTTACCGGCGTTGCCGCGAGATTGGCAGGTGCGATTGTCGAACCGTCGCTATACGCCACGATCAGTGAATCGTTCCCGTTGTAGTTGGCAATGCCCTGATAGACAAGCGCGTTCGTGCTTGCCAACCAGGTGGTGAGATTCGCAAGCGTCCCGCCGACAATTACCTGAGAACTGCCGCTCCCCGACTGCGTCATGCTGCCAATGAGCGCGCCCACGATCAGCCTGCCGTTGGCGGTGACGGTTGCCGTCAATGTGGCCGTATCGCCGGCGTTGACGTCAATGTCGCCTAGCGTAATCAGCCCGCCAAGCTGCTTCGGCTGGTCTTCGAAGACCCCTGTTACGGCAGCAACCGCCAGCGTCGGCGCGTCGTTAACGGGATTTACCGCGAAGGTGGTGCTCAACGCAGTGCGCAACGGCCCGGGGTCGCTGTCGTTGTCGTTCACCGCAACCGTTATCGTCTCAGTGGTGGAGAAGTCAGCGTTCCCCGTGTAGGTCAGGGTCCCCCCCTGCAGTTGCGCCGTTGTCCCATTCACGGTGATGGATGGCCCATTGTTGGCGATGATTGACGCCGATCCGGCGTACACCAGGCTGCCGTTGGCGACAGTCACGGTCATGCTCATCGTGCCGGTTGTGTCCACATCCGTCACCGTGAAGCCGGCGCGGATGTCAGTGGGCGTCTCCTCGAGGACAGTGGGGAAGGTGAGGAAGGTGATTTCCGGCGCATCATTCACCGGCGTCAGCGAGATGATCTTTGTAGCTGTATTGCTGGGCGCACCTGTGGTGCTGCTGCGCGCCGTGTAGGCGATTGTCTTTGTGTCGCTGGCAGATTCCTTGCCCCTCTGCCGCTCGTAGGACGCCTGGCGTGCCACGGCCTGCACGGCCGCGCCGGTGGCAGTCATGTTGAAGTTGACGACAAGTAGGTTTGTGCCCGAACCGCTCACTGTGCCCACCACGGCGCCGTCATAGGAGACATTGGGCAGCGCGACTGTCACGCTGATGCTGTCCACAAAGGAGAGTAGGTCGCGGCTCTCGCCCGACTCCACGGTAATGGTGAGCGCACCGCCGCCGAAGTCGTCGCTGTCGGGGTCGGTAACGATGATGGCCGGGTCAATTTCAACAGGATCGTCGCCTTCTGTGACATCTGTCGTGCCACCGCTCGTCGTCACCACGGGCGGGTCGTCGGTCGGCTCCACGGTGACGGTGGCGGCCACGGCGTGCGAATCGGCACCCTGCGCATCGCGCACCTGGAAGAGAAGCGTGCGCGTGGTGGTGATCGGGTTCGGGCTTGTATTGGTGTAGGCAACGCTCGCCAGCGCGCTCTGGTAGGCCGCTTTGGTGGCCGAACCCGTGAGCTGCAGGCGGCCGCTGGTGGCATCGTAGGTCACAGTCAGCGACCCGGAAGCGCCTACGAGCAACTGCTCGGTGTCGGTAATTTGCCGGTTCTGTATCTGCACCGTGGCCGAGATGAGGTTGGCGTTGTCCGGATCCGTAACGGTGAGCGCCGGCGCGATGATCGTACTGCCGAAGTCTTCCGTGAAGGCGACTGTGGTAGTCACGCCGGGCGCGCCGCCGTTGAGGTCCAGCGCGGGCGGGTCATTGACGCCCGTAACGGTGACGTTGACGCGTCCAATGTCCGTGAAGTTGAAGCGGTCGCGAATCGTGTAGTTGTAGCCGTCCACCCGTTCCTGGCCTGCCTGCAGCGCGTCGAAGCGCGTTGCAGCGGTGAATGTAACCACGCCGGTGGCAAGGTTGGGTACTGCCGTGCCCGTAATTGGCTGAGTGCTCACGCTCACAAGCTCGATTTCGTCGCCCGCCGAACTCGCAAGCACATTCTGCGCCACGAACTGGTCCTCGTTGATGGTGAGCGCGTAATTCGCGGCCGCAATCTGCTCGGCAACGATGACCTGCACCGTTTCAATGCGCTCCGGCGCATCCTGGTCATCGTCGTTGACAAAGATGCCCATTGTGTACGTGCCCGCTGTGACGTAGACATGCGACGCAGTGATTGTTCCGGTTGTGGGCACACCGGGGCTGCCATTGATGACGGCGGTGGGCGTCACCGGTCGGGTCGAGTTGGCCGACTCACCCCAGTCGGTCCCGTAGCCGAAGGTCTCCGCCAGCGGCGCGCGCGTAAAGCCGGGGTCGCTAAAGGTTTGGCGTACAGCCAGCGTTTCGCCCACGCGCACAATGTAGGCAGTGCCCGAGACTGCGGACGACTGCGTGACAATAAGACCGGTGCTTGTGGGCAGCACGTTATTTACAATGACAGGAGCGGCTGCGCTGTTTGCTTGGCCGTTGTTGTCGGTGACAGTTGCCGAGATGATGAAGCGGTCATCGGCGTTATCGTCCGCATAGCGGTGGAAGAAATTGTGTTCAACGGTGGCGCTGGCGTTTACCGGCCCCTGCCAGGACTCAGTTGCTTGGCCGTCGCCCCAATTGACTGCGACCACGTGCGAGTCAAGTACGTCAGGGTCGCTGTAGCGGACTGTGAGC
>CAYJQA010000520.1:0-4117 GCA_964372065.1 uncultured Litorilinea sp. | reverse complement strand
GCTGTTGAAACAGGGCGTGCGCGACATGGTGCGGATTTCGGACGCGCGCATGAGCGGCACCTCCTACGGCGCGTGCGTGCTGCACATCGCGCCCGAGTCCTTCATCGGCGGACCGCTGGCGCTGGTGCAGGACGGCGACCTGATCGAGCTCGACGTGCCCGGCCGCAAACTGGAGCTGAAGGTCAGCGACGCGGAACTCGCGCGGCGCAAAGCCGCGTGGAAAGCCCCCGCGCCGCGCTACGGGCGCGGCTATGGCGCGGCCATCCTGGACGCGGGGCTGCGCCGCCTCCACAACAACGGCGTCAACGGCTGCGTTATCGACTGGACCGACCTGCTCGACTTCTACGCCAAGTTTGGCTTCACGCCCCATCGGCGCTACCTCCAGTTACGCAAGCGCCTGTAGGACCGCGCACAGCCGCCGGCGACCCGCGCAAAACCCGGTCGCCGGCGCCGTACAGCGGGTTTGCGACTTCGCGTGATCTTTTCCCCGCGCCGGCCCGTATCCTTTCTTAACATTCCCCGTCTATTATTGTTAAGGGTGGCGTACCAGTGTGCTTACGGTCCGCCCGTAGGCAACAAATGTGTTAGCAACACACCGCCGCCGCCCCAACCGAAACCCTGAAATCAATCGTTCGTGCTCGTTCTTCCGCGCAGGCAAATGGCTATGAACCTCACATCCCTAGACCATCTCTTGCAGGCTGCCGCGCCGACTGTCGCGCCCGCCATCGTTTGCCGCGTCGAGCAGGCCGGTCGTGTGCTCTTTGAACAAGGCTACGGCTGGATCAACCCCATGCTCAAACGCCAGCCGGTGACGCCGGAGACTATCTTCGACTTTGCCTCGCTGACCAAGCTGTTCACCGCCACGGCGTGTCTGCGTATGCATGACGCCGGGCTGCTCAACTTGGACCGGCCCGTGGCGACCTTTGTGCCGGAGTTTGCCGGGCCGCGTTATATCGGCCCCATCGAAGACCCCATCACCAAAGAGGCGGGGCCGCCGCCCGCGCCCTGGCGCAACTACACCAAGCCCATCGATGCCGGGGCCGTCACCTTTCGCCAGTTGCTCACCCACACCTCCGGGCTGCCCGCCTGGCGCAACTTGTGGGCCGTGGCTGGCGGCGCACCGGAGCGCCCCGGCTCGCTGCACCGTTCCGAGTTGATGCGCCGCCAGCGCGCCGGACTCGCCGCCATCACCCCCGGCAATTTCGCCTTCCCGCCGGGGGCCACCTTACTCTACAGCGATCTCGGCCTCATCCTGTTGGGGGCCGCCCTCGCCCGTTGCGCCGCCGACCCCACCGTCGCCGAGACCATCCGCAATTGGGTCACGGACCCGCTCTGGCAAGGCGCGCACTTCAACCCGTCCTGCGTGATCGTGGACCAGGTCGCGCCCACCGAGTTCTGCGCCTGGCGCAAACGACGTTTGCACGGCGAAGTCCACGACGAAAACGCTGCCGGGCTAGGCGGCGTCGCGGGTCATGCCGGGCTGTTCGGCACCGCCGCCGACCTCGCCCGCCTGGGCAATCTCTACCTGGCGGGCGGTGAAGGACTGCTCAAGCGCGCCACCGTCCAAGCCAGCGTTGCGGTGCAGGTGGAGGTCGCCGAGGCCGGCGCGCCCATCCTGGAGCCGGTCCCGACCGGCGGCGTCCTGACCATGACGCAGGGCATCCGGCGCGGCCTGGGCTGGCAGTTGCACAGCGACCCCGACCCGTCATGCAGCGCCGCCTTTGGCCCGCGCAGCTTTGGTCACACCGGCTTCACCGGCGGTTCGCTCTGGTGCGACCCCGACCGCGACCTGGTCGTCGTCCTGCTCACCAATCGCGTCTATCACGGGCGCAATCAGACCGCCATTGACCAGTTGCGCCCCGCCGTCCACGCCGAGGTCGTCGCCGCGCTCAGCCGCCGCTAGGGGCGACAGCCTTGCCATGCCCCCACGCCTCATTGTCGGCATCGACGGCGGCAGCACCAAGACCGCCAGTGTCGCCCTCGACGCCGGCGTCAGCATCCCGGATGACCCCGCCCACCTCGCCGCCATCCCCAGCTTGGGGCGCGGCGACGCGGCCGCGTCCAACTGGAACAGCGTCGGCGTAGAGACCGCCCACCACAACCTCGTTGCGGCCATCCAAGCCGCGGTCGCCGCCGCCGGGGCCACCCTGGCCGACGTGGTCGCCATCGGCGTCGGAATGAGCGGCGTGGATCGGCCCGACGATCGCGCTCGCGTCCAAAGCTGGCTCGACGACCTCCTACCCCGGCGCACCCACGTCATCGAGAATGACGGCGTGGTCGCTCTGGCCGCGGGGACGGGCGGGCGGTGTTTCGGCATCGTCATCATCAGCGGCACGGGCATGATCGCCATCGGCTTCAACGCCGCCGGGGAACGCGCCCGCGCCGGTGGTTGGGGCGCGCTCTTGGGAGATGGCGGCAGCGGCTATGCCATCGGCGCGGCCATCCTGCGCGCGGCCACCTGGGCCGCCGACGGCCGCGGGCCGCAGACGACCCTGCTCCCCGCCGTGCTGGAACATCTGCACCTCGCCCGCCCCGAGCAGATCATCCGCTGGGCCTATGACGACATCGCCTGGCATCGCTTTGCCGAGTTGGCCCCACTGGCCTATGCCGCCGCCCCGCATGACCCGGTCGCCGCCGCCATCGTGACCCAGGCTGTGGACGACCTCGCCGTCGCCGTGGAGACCGTCGCCGCCGCCTTGCGCTTGACGGGCACGCCCTTTCCGCTGGTCATGGCCGGCGGCAATCTGCGCCCCGGCTTGCTGGCGCAGACGTTGACCGCGCGCCTGGCCCACAGCCTGCCCCACGCCAGTGCGCGCCATCCCACGCTCGACCCGGTGATGGGCGCGGCGCTCTTGGCCCTCCACGCGCACAGGGGGGTGGCCGCCTAAGCAGCCACCCCCCTGTGCCTATCCGACAAACCTGAACGTCTAGCTCAGGTCGACGTCAATATCCTCACTGTCGTCGTTGTCAAAGGACCCGAAGTCGAGTTCCATGTCTTCATCGTCGTCGCCGGCGGCAGTCTCGCCGTCCGCCTCGTCCATGCCGAGTTCGGCCACACCCGACAACTCGCTCATGTCCAGGTCGGCGAAGTCCAGGTCCTCCATCTCCAGCTCGCCCTCTTCTTCCTCGCTGAGTTCGAAGAGTTCGCTGTCCGGAGCCAACGCGGTTGCGGCAACACCACGAGCCTGGCGGTCGAGGCGGGCCTGGAAGCCCGTGCCCACCGGAATTAGCTTGCCGATGATCACGTTCTCCTTTAGACCGCGCAGGTCGTCCCGCTGACCGCGAATCGCCGCCTCGGTCAGCACACGCGTCGTCTCCTGGAAGCTGGCCGCCGCCAAGAAGCTCTCCGTGTTGAGCGCCGCCTTGGTCAACCCCAGCACGACCGGCTCGCCGCGGGCCGGTTTGCCGCCGCGCGCGATGGCCGCATCGTTGATGTCGTCAAAGATAAAGCGGTCCACCAGTTCGCCCGGCAACAGATCGGAATCGCCCGTGGCGCGCACGAGAATCCGCCGCAGCAGTTGACGCAAGATCACCTCGATATGCTTATCGTGGATGCTCACACCCTGGCTGCGATAGACCTTCTGCACCTCTTCCAGCAAATAGATCTGGCACGCCTCGCGGCCCTGGATGCGCAGAATCTCCTTCGGGTTCTTCGCGCCTTCCGTCAACTGGTCGCCGGCCCTGACCTCGGCCCCCTTCTCCACACGCAGACGCGCATTGGCCGGGATATCCACCTCCCAGATCTCGGTCTGCTCGTTGCGGATGGTGGCGACCGTTGTGCCGTCGTCCCGGTGCTCCAGGAAGACCTCGCCGTTCATCCCGGCGACCATCCCCATCGCGTCCAGGTCCTCCTCGTCCTCATCCGGTTCGACGGCGACGAGTTGGGCCGCCTCCACGCCGGGCGGCAGCGCCATCACCGTGTCGTCCTGCACACGGTCGCCGTCGCTGACCAGCAGCGTGTAGCCCGCGGGGATCTCCACCGTGCGGTTCTTCAGGTCGGTGCGGCTCACCTTGAGCATCCGCACCTCGCCCTCCCAGTAGATGTCCGCGATGCCGTCCATCTCGGCGATGACCGCTTCACCCTTGGGGTTGCGCGCCTCGAACAACTCTTCGACGC
>CAYJQA010000519.1:0-4135 GCA_964372065.1 uncultured Litorilinea sp. | reverse complement strand
GCCGCGCGCAGTGGCGCAATCCCCGCGCCCGAACAATAGCCCGTATAGCCGTCGCGGATCGCCTTGTTCATGGCCTCGACGATGTTGGCCGGGGTGGGGATGTTCATATCGCCCAGGTGGAACGGGTAAACGGTGTGACCCTTGGCGGCCCACGCCGCGGCCGCGGCCGACACCGCAAAGGCCGTCTCCGTCCCCAAACGGTTCAAACGATCTGCCAGTTGCATGATATGTCCTCGCAAATTGCTGTTTATTGGATAGGTTCGTCGCGCCTTATGTCAGCGTGCGAAACCCCTGTTCTCTTTGAATGCATCCTATCACGGATAGAGGGGCGTCACAAGGATTTGGCCGATCCGGCGGCAGCCGGAAACGGAAGAGACTCACGCCTAGAACGCCACCACCTGCTTAGGGCCGAGGTCCACGGCGAAGGCCAGCGCGTCGAAGGCCGCCTTCATCAACTCGCCGCGGAGGGCGGCGTGCGCGGGGTCGTCCCACAGGTTGTCAAACTCCCACGGGTCGGCCGCCAGGTCGAACAACTCGCCCGTGGAGTGGCCGTGATAGACGCACAGCTTATGCGTACGTGTGCGGTGCATGGTGCCGAAATGGACGCCAAAGCTGCCGTCGTCGCGGCCGGGACCGTCCGGGTTGAGCGCCCGGTAATACTCGCAGCGCACAAAGTCGCGGTGCGTGTGCGGGTCGGCTTGTCCCGTCAGGATGGGTAGCAGCGAGCGCCCGGCGGTGCGCTCCGCCGCGGGCGCGCCCGCCAACTCCAGCAGCGTCGGCGCGAGGTCGGTCAATTCCACCAGCGCATCGCTCACCAGCCCGGCGGGAAAGTGGCCCGGCCAGGAGATGATCAGCGGCACGCGCACCAGTCCCTCATAGAAACGGTTGCCCTTGAGCAACAGCCCATGATCGCCCAACGTTTCGCCGTGGTCGCTCATGAAGATAACCACCGTGTTCTCGCGCTGACCCGTCTCCTCCAGCGCATCCAACATGCGCCCCACGTTGTCGTCGATCAGCTCGATCATGGCGTAGTAGGCGGCCTGATGCCACTTGGCGTCGAACTCCTCCGGTCGCCGCGCCGGGTTCTGGAAGTCCACACCCCGCAGCTTGGCCTGGGCGTCCAGGTCGCTTTCACGGAAATAGGGGCCGGGCAATGTCGCCGGATCGTAGCGGTCGAGATACTCCCTGGGCGGGTTGAAGGGCGCGTGCGGGTCGAAGATATTGACGCTCATCAGCCACGGCCCGGCGTGCGCTTCCTGCATAAAGGCGATGGCGCGGTCGGCGCACCAGGTCGTCTGGTGCAGCGGCGCGGGGATACCGTCGGGCGACTTGTGCAGTTCCGCCAGCTTGTAGCCCTGGCCGTGTACCCAATCGGCGTAGGCGTGGCCCGTGGGCCAGCGGTCGTTGGGGTCGTGGCTCCAGGCAAAGACGCGATAGCCGTCGTCTTGGGGCCGCGGCTCGAGGCGATAGGCCGCGCCCGCCAGATGCAGCTTGCCCGCCAGCCCGCAGTCATAGCCCACATCCTTGAGCAGCTTGGTCACCAGCGGCGCGGCCTCCGCCCACACGTCGTTGCCGTTCATGCAGGCGTGGACCGTGCTGGGGTAGAGGCCCGTCAGGAAACCGGCGCGGGAAGGTGTGCAGATGGGGCTTTGGCAATAGGTGTGGGTAAACGCTACCCCCTCATGCACCAACCGGTCGATGTTAGGTGTGCGAATGTGGGGGTTGCCCAGGCTGGCGATGGTGTCAAAACGCTGCTGGTCGGTGCAGATCCAGAGGATGTTCGGTGGCATGGTGCGGCCTTCCGTGGATGGGTGCGGGTCGGGCGGTCAACGCGGCCATTATACCATCAGCGGCCGGATCAGGATGTCGCGGAAGGTCGCCGCGCCCGCCTGGGTCCAGAAAAAGAGGCTGTCCCCGGTCTGCGCCGGACAACGGTTGACGAGCGTGCGCCGCCCGTCCACGCACATGTCGATCAGGTCGTCGACCAGCACCACGTCCAGCGTAAAGGGCCGGTCCAGCCCGTCCACGGCACAGAGCGCCGCGTCGTGCAGAGCGACGCGGCGTTCATGCGGCGACAACCGCAACTCATAGCCGCCGCTGAAGTCCGCCTGCCCGCGCAGCCGCAGCCCCACGGTAGTGGTGGGCGTGGCCGGCGCGACGGTTGCGGTGATGCGCAGGTTGCGCGGCGCGGCGCTCAGCCGGGCCGCGGCCAGCCCGTCGCCCGCCAAGCTGAGCGTGTCGCCGTCCACGCGCGCGCCCACCAGCGGCGACAGCCCCGGCAGCGGGCTGCCGGTGGGCGGGACCAGCTCGGCGGGGAAGCGCGTCGCCAGCGTCCCATCGGGCTGCTGGACGATCTCGCGCAGGACCATGTGCCCGCCAAACTGGAACTTGCCGTCGTCGCGGTCGTCCGTGCGCGTGCCGATCCACGCCGCGCCGATGCGCCGGTCGGGACCGAACGCCGCGGTCTTGAGCACGCGGGCATACGGCCCGTCAAAGGCGTCCACCGCGGGCCGCTGCCAGGGGCCAAAGGGCGTGCGCGCCATGCGATAGCGCGCCACGCCGTGATTGGCGAAGATCAGATAGTACCAGTCGCCCCAGCGGAAGAAGTCGGGACACTCCGGCACGTCGGCAAAGCCCGGCGTAAGGAAGGGCGCGCCCAGCGTCCAGGCGTGCAGGTCGGGCGACGTCAGATGCGCCAGACAGCCCCCGCGGCCGGGGATGGGGTAGTCCAGGCGCTGCGCGGTGACCAGCATGTGGAACAGGCCGGTCGTGTCGTCGCGGAAGACCACCGGGTCGCGGTAATGCTGCGGCGCGTAGGGCGGCGGCGGTGAGGCCAGCGGGTTGGGCTGCGTCTTGGCGAAGTGAATCGCGTCGTCGCTCACGGCCAGGGCGAGATGCTGCGAGCGGTCGCGCATACGCGTGGCATAAAAGGCATAGAAGCGCCCCGCGTGATGCAGCAGCGAGCCGGTGCAGATGGAGCCTTCCCAGTCGTAGTCGATGCCCAGCGCCAGCGGGTGCTGCTCCCAATGCACCAGGTCGCGGGTGGACGAATGCGCCCACTGGTGGCCGCCCAGCCCGCCCAACGCCTGATGGTGCTGCGCGTCCAGCAGCCAATAGAGATGAAACACGCCGTCATGCCAGAACGGCATACAGTCACCGACGAAGAAGTCGCCCGCAGGCTTGAAGTATTGCATGGTGGAGAGGGGCTTTCCGTCGGTCGAATCAGGTGGCGGACGCGAGGTTGGTGAACTCGTGCAGGAAGACCTCGTCGCCATCTTCGTCAACTTCGTGGGTGGTGGTGAACTGCCCGTTGGTGTAACGGTCCAGGATAGGGGGCCAGAACTTCTGTGCCTCCAGGTTGGTCGCCAGGACGGAGAGAATCCAATGGCCCGGGAACTGGTCAAAGAGGCGGCACGCGACCGCTTCGCCCACGCCTTGGCGGCGGTAGGGCGGCATGACGAAGAACTCGGCCAACTCGTTGAACGTGCCGCTCTCTGCGTTCCCCAGGCCCACGTAGACGATAGCCAGCCCGGCCAACGCGCCGTCCACACGAATCAGGAAGATCCGCTCGTGCGGGTCACTCCAGCAATCCTCCAGGTCGGTTTCCGGAAACCGCCCGTCTGCCTCGACGCGCCATTCCTTGGTGAAGCGGCTGTACTCGTACAGGTAGAGTTGATACAGATTGCGTAATAGCGTGTCGTGTTGCGCCTCTGTCGTGGTCTCGATTTCAATTTGCATCGCGTGTCCTAATCGTTGCCGTTATCAACTTTACGGACTGTCCGACACCATCTAGCTATCGTATCACAGGTGGCGATCCTATCGCACAGCGGTTGCAATGGTTCGTCAGGTCCGCAGTGCGGCGAGCAGACGCCCCAAAAAGTCCGGCAGGCCGTGGAGCAACTCCTCGCACACCAGCGGCTCGATGGCGTTGGCGATGGTCAGATAGCTAACCGCGTGATGCAGCGCACACAAGGGTTTGGCCAGGTCCCAGGCTTCACGCAGGCGTTCCGGCGACGCTACTCCCTCCCACGCGGCGAGATAGGCGTCCGTAGGCGAGTCTGCGCGGCCGCATCCCCATCGGCAAAGTAGATCTCAAAGAGGTCGAGAAAAGGGAAGCCGATGCAAGCGTCCGTCC
>CAYJQA010000518.1:0-4141 GCA_964372065.1 uncultured Litorilinea sp. | reverse complement strand
TCCAGGGCTACCGGCCCCAGTTCTACATTCGGACCATGGACATCACGGGGTCGATCGAGTTGCCGGCGGGGATGGAGATGGTCATGCCGGGCGACCGCATCGACATGGAAGTGACGTTGATTTCGCCGGTGGCGTTGGAGCCGGGCAGCCATTTCGCCATTCGCGAAGGTGGCCGCACCGTTGGCGCCGGTGTCATCACCACGATCATTAAGTAGTAATCCGAGCGCGGGGGAGCGAGGACAAGTCGCTCTCCCGCCTTTTTCGGTATTGACGGCCCTGGAAAGGACGACCCATGGCAAAACAGCGAATCCGCATCAAGCTCAAGGCATATGACCACCGAGTTTTGGATGCGTCCGTGCGCCAGATTGTGGACGCCGCCGAGCAGACCGGCGCCCAGGTAGTGGGGCCGGTGCCCCTGCCCACCAAGATTGAGAAGTTCACGGTGATGCGCGCGTCGTTTATCGACAAGGACAGCCGGGAGCAGTTCGAGGTGCGTACCTACAAGCGCCTCATCGACGTGGTGGACCCCGGCAGCAAGACCATCGAGAACCTGACTCGGTTGAATTTGCCTGCCGGCGTAGACATCGAAATCAAACTGTAGCACGCTCGCAGTCGCCGGCGCGTGGAGGTTTGACGCTGCCGGCGCTGGGATGATGTGGTTTACACCGTTGACGTAACCGTCAGTCCCAGGAGGAAATGATGAAAGGGATTCTCGGCAAAAAGGTAGGCATGACCCAACTGTTCGATGCGAGCGGTTTGGCCGTGCCGGTAACAGTGATTGAGGCCGGCCCCTGCTATGTAACGCAGGTCAAGACGGTCGAAAGCGACGGCTACAACGCCCTGCAGTTGGGCTTTGAAGAAGTCATCGAGCGCAAGCTGACCAAGGGCGAGAAGGGCCATCTTCAGAAGGCCGGCGCGCCCACGCTCCGCCGCTTGCGCGAAGTGCGCGCCGAAGACGCCGGCCAGTTTAACCCCGGCGACGTCATCAAGGCGGATATCTTCCAAGACGGCGACATTGTGGATGTCATCGGCATCTCCAAGGGGCGCGGCTTTGCGGGCGCGGTCAAACGCTACCACTTCGCCGGCGGCCCCAAGACGCACGGTCAGTCGGACCGTCATCGCACGCCGGGTTCACGCGGCGCAGGCACGACGCCGGGCCATACCTGGCCGGGTTCGCGCGGGCCGGGTCACATGGGCGATGCGCGGGTGACGGTACAGAATCTGAAGGTTGCCCTGGTGGATGCGGAGCGCAACCTAATTGCCGTGCGTGGGGCAGTTCCCGGTCCGCGTGGCGGCCTTGTCCTGGTGCGGGCTGCGGTGAAGGCCAAGCAAAAATAGGCAAGCGCCGCGGGCGTGCTAGGCCACGGTGTTTACCGCGTGTCAGTGGTAGACGCCGCATGGGCTGCAGCGCAGTGCGACAAGATAAGGAGATGATGACGATGAATTTGCCCGTTAAGGACATGACCGGGAAGCAAACAGGCGAGTTGGCAGTCAGCGACGCAGTGTTTGGCGCTCCCGTGAATAAACCGTTGATGCATCAAGCCTTGGTGCGCCAGTTGAGCAATGCTCGCATCGGCACCCACAAGACCAAGACGCGCGGCGAAGTGCGCGGCGGCGGCAAGAAGCCCTGGAAGCAAAAGGGCACCGGCCGGGCGCGGCAAGGCTCTACGCGTGCCCCGCAGTGGATCGGCGGCGGTACGGTCTTTGGCCCGAACCCGCGCACCTATGTCAAGGCCATGCCCAAGAAGATGCACCGCGCCGCGCTGCGCAGCGCATTGAGCGTCAAGGCCGGGGCAGGCCAGATCGTGGTGCTGGATGGGCTGGCGATGCCGGAATCCAAGACCAAGCAGGCCGTCGCCATGATCAAGGCGTTGGGGCTGAACGACCAGAACGTGTTGTTGGTCGTGGCCGAAAAAGACGTGAATGTGGTCCGCAGCGTCACCAATTTGCCGCAAGTCAAGCTGGTGTTGAGCGGCTACTTGAATGTGCGTGACCTGCTGGGTTTTGACGTGCTGCTCATGGCGAAAGAGGCTGTGGCGCGCGTGGAAACCTGGTTGGGGAGTGAAGTGGCCCAAGACGACGCGGGCGTCGTCGCCGCAGGAGTGGAGGCGTAACTATGCACGTGTATGAAGTGCTACGACGGCCCGTGGTTACGGAAAAGAGCGTCATCAGCGTCGACGAAGGCAACAAGTACACCTTCGAAGTTGATATGCGGGCCAACAAGCTCATGGTGAAAGACGCGGTGCAGACTGCGTTTGACGTGACTGTGGTGGATGTTCATGTGACGGTGATGCCGGCCAAGACGACCCGCCGGGGCAAGCGTGTGACCATTCGCAAACCCAAGTGGAAGAAGGCCATCGTTGCGTTGGCGCCGGGCGACAGCATCCAGTTGTTTGAAGGTGTCTAAGAGGAGGCAACGACATGGCGATCAAAGTCTACCGACCGACTTCGGCCGGCCGGCGCGGCATGACCGTCGATGCATTTGACGACGTGACGCGCAACGAACCGGAGCGTTCGTTGTTGGCGCCGCTGCGCAAGCGTGGCGGGCGGAACAATCGGGGCACCATCACGGTGCGCCATCGGGGCGGCGGGCACAAGCGCCGCTATCGGATCATTGATTTTCGGCGGGAGAAGTTCGGCGTGCCGGGCCGTATCGAGGCGATCGAATACGACCCGAACCGCAGCGCCCGCATTGCGCTGGTGGTCTATCACGACGGCGACAAGCGCTATATCTTAGCGCCGGTGGGCCTGCGTAAGGGTGACTCGGTGGTATCCGGCCCCGACGCCGAAATTCGTCCGGGCAATGCGCTGCCCATCCGTGCGATTCCGTTGGGCACGGTGATTCACAACCTGGAGATTTATCCGGGGCGCGGCGGCCAACTGGTGCGCAGCGCGGGCAACTCGGCGCAGCTCATCGCCAAGGAAGGTATGCTGGCGCAGGTGCGCTTGCCCAGCGGCGAAGTGCGTTACATCGACGTGAACTGTCTGGCCACGATTGGTCAGGTCTCGAATCCGGACCACGCTAACCTGACGATGGGCAAGGCCGGGCGCAACCGCTGGCTGGGCAAGCGGTCGTCGGTGCGTGGGATTGCGATGGACCCGTCGTCGCATCCGCACGGCGGCGGTGAAGGCCGTTCGCCGGTGGGTATGCCAGGCCCCAAGACGCCGTGGGGTAAACCGGCGCTGGGCAAGAAGACGCGGCGCAACAAGTTCACCAACAAGTTCATTGTCCGGCGTCGTGGCGGCAAGTAGCGGGGAAAGGTAAAAAGACACAAATGTCTCGCTCACTAAAGAAGGGTCCATTCATCGCTCCCAAGCTCCTCAAGAAGGTCGAGGAGATGAACCGCAAGGGCGAACGCAAAGTGATCAAGACCTGGTCGCGCGCTTAGCCCATCTTCCCCCAGTTCTTGGGGCACACCGTAGCCGTGCATGATGGTCGCCGGCATGTGCCGGTGTACATCACGGAAAACATGGTGGGTCACAAGCTGGGTGAGTTTGCGCCGACCCGTTTCTTCCGCGGCCACGTCCGGTCTGAAAAGACCACCAAGGCGCGGGCTAGGGTCTAACGGAGGCCAACATGGAAGTGCGAGCGATTAGCAAGTTCACGGGGATCAGCGCCCAAAAAGCGCGACTAGTCTTGGACGAAGTACGGGGCCGGGACGCGCAAGAGGCGATGGCGCTCCTGCAGTTTATGCCGCAGTCGGCGGCGCGGGTGGTCTATCAGACCATCAAGAGCGCGCTGGCGAACGCGACCGAGAATTTCGGGTTGGAAGCGGACGACATGTATGTGGCCACGATCATGGCGGATGCCGCGCCGACGCGCAAGTGGCGTCGCTTTGGCGCCCGCGGCCGCTTCAAGCCGTGGCTGCGGCGGTCGTCACATATTACGGTCGTCCTAGCCGAACGCGCCGCGAGCCAATAAGGAGGCAGCGATGGGTCGAAAAGTCCATCCCCTTGGGTTCCGCCTGGGGATCATTAAAGAACACAAGAGCCGTTGGTTCGCATCCGGCCGGGCTTATACCGCGCAACTGGTCGAGGACCGCGAGATCCGCCAGATGGTGCGCGATGACCTGCCTAAGGCCGGCATCAGCAGCATCGAGATCGAGCGCCAGCCGAATCAGGTGCACATCATCATTGACAC
>CAYJQA010000517.1:0-4141 GCA_964372065.1 uncultured Litorilinea sp. | reverse complement strand
GTATGGGGCAGCTCGATCACCGTCGCGGGCGCACCCGTCGTGCGTCCGCCCGCAATGGGCACGCGCACCACCCGCGGCGGGTTGAGCGACATGGCGACATAGAGATACGCGCCGTCCGGACTGACCGCGCAACCGTTGGGAAAGGCGGTGCAGGTGGCGTCCAGTACGGTCGCCGCGCCGCCGGGCGCAATGGCCCAGAGACAGCCGTTGTCCGCCTTCCAGTCGCCGGAATCCGCCACATAGAGCGTCCCATCCGGGCCGAACGCGGGATAGTTGGGCGTGCGCATAGCGCGGGCTGCGCTGCCCGCGCTGTAGACGCTCACCTCTCCGGCGGGCGTCACCCGGTTGACCACCCGTTGGCCCGCGTTGCAGACATAGAGGTTGCCCGCGGCGTCGGCGGCCAGCCCCAAGTTGAGGCCGCCCGTATTGGCAAAGGCGGTCGCGGTGGCCGCGTCGAAGTCGATGCGATAGATCTGCCCGGCCTCGCCCCCGGCATAGAGCGCGCCGTCCGGGCCGGTCGCGACGCCTTCGGGGTGGTCAAGGCCGTCCACCAACACTTGGGCCTGCGTCAAGTTGATCAGCGGCATGGGGAGTCTCCTGGGTACATGGGTGGGGTTCTGCCGCCGATTGTACCACGCCGCGCGGCGCACGGCGTAGAGGGCCAGTTCGGAGCGCCTGAGGCCGGGTTTTTGCCAAAGTCTTGACCCCCGCCGCGCCTTATGTTATCCTCGCACCGTTCCCATCACAGCACCCCATCGTGATCCGCAGCCGCTCGTGGGTATGCCATCCCCAAAGGCGACACATCTAGGCTGGTTGGCATAGGACGCCGCCCTGGCACGTCTGACAGCAGCGAGCGCGGTCACGATCCATCGCTTGGGCGCGACATCAAGTCTCCACCGCTGCCCCGCGCTGGCCCACACAATTTCCTAGTAATAGCCACACATCGCTGCCATGTTTCGTCGCCGCCGGCCTCGGGACCGACCTTGCCGGGCAGTGCTACGACAACCGGTGCGTTATTGACCGGTGATTTGTGTATTGCCCATACCACGCAGATCGAGACCGCGCATTGGGGTAGGAATCGCGTGTACGCCACGCGCCGTCGTCCGCTGTCACGTACAATTCTGCTCCCGTATTTGGCCGCGGCGGCATCGCTGGATAGCGGCGCCGTACAGAGCGCGTCCCTATCCGCCACGACACACATGATGTTCATTCCGTTGGCTTCCCGCGGCGATGCATCAGATGCCAGGTGAGAGCGGTATAGGGTTCCTTCTGAAGGAGGCAGGCGAAAGAGATATTCAGAGTGGAGAGAGGTGAGGGGTGTAAGGCTCCGTCGGACGTGACGTTCTGAATAGAAAGGGAAATCCATGTCTACCGCAGAAGCTTTAGCAGGTCAATTGCGCGGCCAGGTAATTGCACGTGGCAGTGACGGCTACGATGCGGCGCGTGCCGTGTACAACGGCATGATCGACAGACATCCTGCCATCATTGCACGCTGCGTTGACGCCGGCGACGTCATCGCGGCAGTGCGTTATGGTCGCGAGCAGGGTCTGGATCTCGCCATTCGTGGCGGCGGTCATAACGGCGGCGGTTTAGGTACCGTAGACAATGGCTTGGTCATCGATCTGTCGTCGCTGAAAGGGGTACGCGTTGACCCGCAAGCACGCACCGCCCGGGTGGGAGGTGGGTGCGTCTGGGGTGATGTGGACCATGCGACGCATGCGTTTGGCATGGCGACGCCCAGCGGTATCATCAGCACCACCGGCGTGGGTGGCCTCACCCTGGGCGGCGGAATGGGCCATCTGTCGCGCAAGTGTGGTCTAAGCATCGACAACCTGCTCGAAGTAGACATGGTGCTGGCCGACGGCAGCTTCATCACCGCCAATGCCGATCAACACCCCGATCTCTACTGGGCCATTCGTGGCGGCGGTGGCAACTTTGGCGTCGTCACCTCCTTCCTATTCCGGCTACACGACATTGACACCGTTATTGCAGGCCCGATGCTCTGGCATCCGGATAAATCGAAGGAGGTCATGCAGTGGTATCGAGAATACATCGTAGACGCGCCGGACGACATCAACGGTTTCTTTGCCTTTCTCGTCGTTCCGCCAGGGCCACCCTTCCCTGAACATCTGCACCTAAAGACTATGTGTGGCATCGTCTGGTGCTACACCGGCCCCCATGACAAGGCGGACCAGGTATTCGCACCCATCCGCAGCAAGTTTGGCACGCCCGCGCTCGATTTCGTTGGCCCTCTCCCACACCCGGCTCTGCAGAGCATGTTTGACGCGCTCTATCCGCCCGGCTTCCAGTGGTATTGGCGCGCCGATTTTGTCAAGCAATTGCCCGACGCCGCCATTGACCGCCATATCGAGTATGGCACGAACCTTCCGAGCATCTTCTCGACCATGCATCTCTACCCCATCAATGGTGCGGCCGGTCGCGTCGGCGCCGCCGACACCGCTTGGGCTTATCGCGACGCCGTCTGGGGAGAGGTCATAGTGGGTGTCGATCCCGAACCGGCGAATGCGGCGAAGATCACCGCGTGGACAAAGAATTACTGGGATGCCCTTCATCCCTATTCCATGGGCGGCGCCTATGTGAACATGATGATGGACGACGAGGGCCAAGAACGTGTCCGCGCCTCCTATCGTCACAACTACGAACGACTAACCCGCATCAAAGCCAAGTACGATCCGGACAACGTATTCCACGTCAACCAGAACATCAAGCCGGCGAGTTAGGTAATTCGCTGCCGGGACAACCGAAGACATACATACAGCCCCGCGAGGAAGCTTTCTCGCGGGGCTGTGCGCGCCGGGCGCGACAGTTGAGCCGGTCTGCCCGGTGTGTGTTAGGCTGATGATGTTCGGTGCAGGCGGATGTACCGAGCAACCTCAAACATCGCAATCTCATCCACCGCAGAGGTAGGTCACCTGATGAATGTACTCGTGCTATGTGATGATCACTGGCATCCGGCGCGCACATCGCGCACCGGCTTAGCCCCCCTGGCGTCCGCGGGCTTCACCTTCGACTTTGTCGAGAGCGTGGCCGGTTGGTCACCCGCACAGATGGACGCCTACCCGGTCGTCCTGTTGACCAAGTCCGACAACGTGTCGTCCGCCGACGATACGCCGTGGGTCACGCCCGCGGTGGAAGCGGCCTTCGCCGCATATGTCCGCAAGGGCGGCGGTCTGGTAGTCGTCCATTCGGGGACGGTCGGCTATGGGGCCTCGGAGACGCTGCGCCCGCTCATCGGCGGCGTCTTTGACAAGCACCCCAAGCAATGCCCCGTCACCGTCACACCGCTGCCCGACCATGCGCTCACCACCGGGGTGGCGGCCTTCACCGCCCAGGACGAGCACTACCACATGCACTATGACGGCGACGACGACGCCGTCTTTCTGAACTCCACGTCCGAACACGGGACCCAACCCGCGGGCTGGACGCGCCAAGAAGGACAGGGCCGCGTCTGTGTGCTGACGCCGGGCCATAATGTGGAAGTCTGGCTGCAGCCTGCCTTCCAGACGCTGCTCACCCACGCGCTCCTCTGGTGCGCGCCCACACCGGCGGCCTGAGGAGGCAACCATGAGTGAACGTATCGCCGTCGTCACCGGCGCGGACCGCGGGCTGGGTCAGGCGCTGACGGCCGGCCTGCTGAAGCAAGGCTGGCGCGTCTTTGCCGGTCAGTATATGCCCACTTGGCCCGAATTGGAGACGCTGGCCGCCGCCTATCCGCAAACTCTGACCTGCATGCCGCTGGACGTGGCCGCGCTCGACTCGGTGCAGGCCGCGGCTGCGACCGTGCGCGCCGCGACCGGCCGCGTGGACCTGCTGATCAACAACGCCGGGGTCACATCGCCCACGACGCGCCGTCTTTTGGGTGAAGAAGCGCAGGACTACGCCGAGATGCACCGGCTCTTTGACGTCAACACCCTGGGGCCGATCCGCATGGTCGAAGCGTTCCTGCCGCTGATGGCGACCAGCGCGCTCAAGCGCCTCTGCTTCATCTCCTCCGAGGCGGGCAGCATCGGCCGCGCCCGGCGCACCTCCTGGTACGGCTACTGCATGTCCAAGGCCGCGCTCAACATGGCCGTCAAGACCATGTTCAACCACCTGCGCCCGGAAGGCTACAGCTTCCGCC
>CAYJQA010000516.1:0-4144 GCA_964372065.1 uncultured Litorilinea sp. | reverse complement strand
ACCCGCAAACTGCATTGCGCTGGATTGGCGCTATTGCAACATGAAAACACCCTAGTGACGATTGACTTTGGCTATTATTGTGATACCATTCACAAACAGGATTGTGCGGGATTTCACAATTCGATTCTCCGTGTACGACTGACGCTCTCCCTGCAATTTCATGCGTAGTTGAAGTGCGGCTGCAAGCGGCGCCCCACGCCGCCACTCTATCCTTTTTCCTGCGAGGACCAAAGGGAATCCCTACTATGAAACTTTCGCGACGGCAACTCTTCCAACTTGGCGGGGCTACTACCGCGCTGCTCGCAGCCGGCGACGAGCGCGTCTCCAGTGCGGCCGATCCGCCACCATCAAAGCTCAAATGGGCCGAAGAAACCGCCAGCATTTGCCCCTATTGTGCTGTCGGCTGTGGCATGATTGTCAGCACAGTTGACGGCAAGGTAGTTAACATCGAGGGGGATCCCGACCATCCCATCAACTGCGGCGCGCTTTGTAGCAAAGGCAGTACGCTCAGCCAGTTGGTGAATAGTGAGCGCCGGATCACGAAACCCATGTATCGAGCGCCTGCCACCGGTGAATGGCAGACGGTCGAATGGGACTGGGCCTTGGACCAAATCGCCCAGCGGGTCAAACAGACACGGGACGCCACCTGGATCGAGCGCGATGCGGCCGGTCGCCTGGTGCGACGGACTGAGGGTATCGCGTCGGTCGGCAGCGCAGCGCTCGACAATGAAGAGTGCAGTCTGCTCGTCAAGGCGCTGCGTTCAATGGGCTTGCTCTATCTTGAGCACCAGGCTCGTATATGACACTCCGCTACTGTAGCGGCTCTGGCAGAGTCGTTCGGCAGAGGAGCTATGACGAATCACTGGATCGACCTCAAGAACAGTGACGTCATCCTGGTCATGGGTGCGAATCCGGCCGAAAACCATCCGGTCTCCTTCAAGTGGATCACGCAGGCGATGGAGAACGGCGGCACCCTGATCAACGTGGACCCGCGCTTCACGCGCACGTCGGCCAAAGCCGACATCTATGCCCCCATCCGGTCCGGCACGGATATCGCCTTTCTGGGTGGGATGATCAAGTACATTCTGGACAACGAACTCTTTCACCGGGAGTATGTTGTCGAATACACCACTGCCTCATTTCTGGTCAATCCGGGTTTTTCGTTCCAAGACGGTCTGTTCAACGGGTATGACCCGGCGAAGCGCACCTACGACAAGTCCGCCTGGACTTACCAGTTCGACGCGACCGGCATCCCGGTGCAGGACCGCACCCTGCTGGACCCGGCCAGCGTCTACCAACTGCTCAAGCAGCACTTTGCGCGCTACGACATGGAAACCGTGTCGCAGATCACCGGCACACCCGTGGCGGATCTGGACAAGGTCTATCGGACCTTTGCGGCCACCGGCGTACCCGACAAGGTGGCGACGGTGCTGTATGCCATGGGCTGGACCCAGCACACCTATGGCACGCAGAACATTCGCGCGGCCACGATCATCCAACTACTGTTAGGCAACATCGGGCGCGCCGGCGGCGGCATCAACGCGCTGCGTGGCGAGAGCAACGTGCAAGGCTCGACTGATCATGGGCTGCTCTTCGACGTGCTGCCCGGGTATCTGCAACCGCCGCGTGCCAAGCATGAAACGCTCGAAGCGTATCTCAGCGCCAACGTTACCCCGAACACCGACCCGAAGAGCGCTAACTGGTGGCAGAACTATCCGAAGTACATGGTCAGTCTGCTCAAGTGGCTGTACGGCGATAACGCCACGGCGGCGAACGAGTATGGCTTCCAGTGGTTGCCCAAGCTGGACGACACCGGGAACTACTCCTGGCTGACACTCTTCGAGGCCATGTACGCGGGCAGCATCAAGGGCTTTTTTGCTTGGGGGCAGAACCCCGCCGTCGGCGGCGCCAACGCAAACATGAACCGCAAGGCCATGGAAAAGCTGGACTGGATGGTGGCGGTAAATCTGTGGGACACCGAGACATCCAGCTTCTGGCAGCGACCCGGCGTCGATCCGACCACGATCCAGACCGAGGTCTTTTCGCTGCCGGTAGCTGCCTCGGTGGAAAAAGAAGGCAGCATCATCAACTCCGGTCGCTGGAGCCAATGGCGTTGGAAGGCCGCCGAGCCGCCCGGCGAAGCCAAAACCGACGCCTGGATTATCAATCAGTTGATGATCCGGCTACGTGACCTCTACACCGCCGAGCCGGGACCTAACCCGGACCCCATCCTCAAGCTGGCGTGGAACTACGGCTCCGACGAGGTGGATGTACACCAGATCGCCAAAGAGATCAACGGCTGGGCCGTGACGGATGTGCTGGACGCGGAGGGCAAGGTCGTCGTGCCAGCGGGCAACCAAGTGTTGAACTTTTCCCAACTGGCGGCGGACGGCAGCACCGCCTGCGCCAACTGGCTCTTCTCGGGCAGCTACAACGAAGACGGCAACATGATGGCCCGCCGGGACAACGTCGACACCCATCCGGCCGGCATCGGGCTGTACAGCAACTGGGCTTGGGCCTGGCCGATGAACCGGCGCATCATCTACAACCGGGCTTCGTGCAACACCAAGGGCGAACCCTTCGACCCTGCCCGCTTCACCATCCGCTGGAACGGCGAGAAGTGGGAAGGTGACATTCCCGACGGCGGTTGGCCCCCCGATGCGCGCTATCCGTTCATCATGCGCACGGGTGGGCATGCGCGGCTCTTTGGCGCCGGGCGGGCGGACGGGCGGGCGGACGGACCTTTCCCGGAACACTATGAACCCTGGGAAAGCCCGGTGGACAACCTGCTGCATCCCAACCAGAGCGTCAATCCGGTGTTCAAGATTTGGAACTCGGAGATGGACGCCAAGGGCGCACGCGCACGCTACCCGCTGGTCGGCACCACCTACCGGGTTTCCGAACACTGGCAGTCCGGGGCCATGACGCGTAACCTGCCTTGGCTGGCGGAACTGCAACCTGACATGTTCGTCGAAATGAGTCCCGAACTGGCCGCCGAGCGGGGCATCGTAAACGGCGAAAAGGTTTTGGTCGAGTCAGCCCGCGGCGCGATCGAGGCGGTGGCCGTGGTCACACAGCGCTTTCGGCCGTTCCTCATCCAGGGGCAGATCGTGCATCAAGTCGGGATGCCCTGGCATTGGGGCTACAAGGGGCTGGTCACCGGCGACAGCGCCAATGTGTTGACTCCCCCGGTGGGCGACGCCAATACCATGATCCCGGAATCCAAGGCCTTCCTGTGCGACATCAAGAAGTTGGCCCAAGGAGGGAACGGCAATGTCTAAGGGGATGCTGATTGACCTGACCAAATGCATCGGTTGTCGCGCCTGCCAGGCGGCCTGTAAACAATGGCACGGGCTGCCGGCGGAGACAACCCACAACACCGGTACTATGCAGAACCCACCGCGCCTTTCGGACAAGACCCGGACCGTGGTCACCTTCAATGAGGTGGAGTACCAAAACAAGTTCGCCTGGGTGTTTGCGAAACGGCAGTGTATGCATTGCGAACACCCGGCCTGCGCGTCGGCCTGCACGGTCGGTGCGCTGCACAAGACCGCGGAAGGGCCTGTCACGTACGACGCTGCGAAGTGTATCGGCTGTCGTTACTGCCAGTACGCCTGCCCGTTTGGTGTGCCCACATTTGAATGGGAGGCTACCCTCGGCCTAATTCGCAAGTGTGACATGTGCGCCGACCGTCAGGCGGAGGGCATGCTGCCCGCCTGTGCGAAAACTTGTCCAACCGGCGCGATCGCGTTTGGCGAACGGGAAGACTTGCTCGCCGAGGCACGGGCGCGCATCGCCGCCCACGCGGATGAATACATCGACCATATCTACGGCGAGCATGAAGTCGGCGGCACTTCCATGATGTACATGTCGGCGGTACCGTTTGTCCAACTCGGATTCCCGGAGTTGGGCGACGAACCGGTATCCCAGGCCGCCGAGACGATCATGCAGCAGACGCCCACGATTGCCTTCGGGGTTGCTGCCGTCGCCAGCGGTCTATACTGGGTCCTAAAGCGCCGCCAACAGCAGGCAGTTGCCAAAACGGCGGAGGCTGCCACCCACGAAGCGGCCGTCAGTGAGGGAGCCAAAAGAGAGGGAGGCAAGTCATGAGTGCAGTGACCTATGACGGAGCCGCCCCGACACG
>CAYJQA010000515.1:0-4147 GCA_964372065.1 uncultured Litorilinea sp. | reverse complement strand
GGGCAAAGGGCACAAGGATCGTGCCGCGTTCTTAGGCCAGAATTCGCGCAACAGTCTGCTCGAGTACTACGGCGAACGCGGCGTGCCCGACGAGCAGGGACCGGTATGGCTGAGCGAGACAAGGGGAAAGCGGCTGACATTATCGGGACTACAGCAGTTGCTGAAACGCCTAGGCCGGCGGTCCGGTGCAAGGCATTGCTCGCCCCATACGTTTCGCAGAACGTTTGCCATCACTTGTCTGCGTAACGGCATGGACATTTTCCGGCTGGCCCGTTTGATGGGGCACAGTGATATCGGTGTGTTGCGCCAATACCTCAGCCTGGTCAAGGATGATCTGCGCACCGCCCATGCGCAATTCGGCTCGGTTGACAGGCTGCTGGGCGGATAGCGATGTCGGGCGCGAGACCGCCTATCTCCTATAAATTGTCCATGACGGCGAACTTCTTGGCCGTCCGGATCACCTGCTCGTCCGATATCGCCAGGTAAGTCTGCACCTGCCTGTAGTCGGCGTGGTCCAGGAGCGCCTTGAGCGTTGCCAGGTCGCAGCCGTGGTTGTACATGAGCAGGGCGCCGGACCGGCGCGTATGATGGATGCTGGTCTTGATCCCCGTCTTTTTCTGCAGCGTCTTAAAGACCATAGCCAGGCCGTGGTAGGTCAAACGCTGGCCAGAGGTGAGCGAGACAAAGAGGGGAGCATCTGCATCATACGGCTCGCGCGTGCGCAGGTATTTGAGGAGCAGCTTACAGGTTTTGGTGCTCACGACGACCTGGCGCGCCTTGCGGTTCTTGGTGCGTCTAAGGTAGAGGACTTGTTGCGCGATGTGAACGTCTTGGACGTCGAGAGAAACCAATTCACTCGCTCGGCACAAGCTATCCAGAAGCACGTGCAGAATACAGCGGTCGCGCAAATGCACACACGCCGAGAGCAGACGCCTGATCTCGTCCTCGGAATAGCCCTTGATAAGCACGCTATCCACTCGCGGGGCTTTGAGGTTCTTGACCGGGTTACGCTCGATCCACTCGTCGGCCGCCAAGAAGTTGAAGAACGCGCGGATGGACCGAAAAGAGGCGTGGACGGAACGGTCCTTCAGCCCTCGTTCCTGCTGATAGATGAGGTACTGCTGGATGTGTATCTTCTGAACGTCTTCGATCCGCCCGATCCCTTGTGTATCGAGCCAGGTGATGAACCTACCTAACTCCCAGGTGTAGAACTTGAGAGTCTTGGGCCTGAGATTCTTACCTTTGCATTCTAGTTCAAACGCAGTCAGATGGTCTAGCACAGCAAGAACCCCTTCCTACCTAGCATATTGCTAGTCCAGGAAGGGGCTCACCAACGCAGCGCCTGATCCAGAGTCAGACGTTCTGCCGATTAAACTATCCCCCAATCTTGGTCTGGTCGACCGCATTAGCCGGCAAGCCGGAATGCAACAATCAGACTGTGCAATTATACCCAGACAGTCCGGCCGAGGCAAATGCAAAGGGGGTGTCGCGTGACCTGACTTGCCAGGCGGCGCGCCACGTCCGCCTACGCGACAGCGTGCGGCGGGGAATGCTGCTCAAGATAGGCAATCGCCTCGCCGACAGTCTGGATGTGTTGGACATCGCCGTCGCAGACATTGGCGTCGAACGTATTGCTAAACGCCATGATCAGCGTGACCAGGTCCAGCGAATCGGCCCCCAAGTCTTCACGAAATCGGCAATCCAGGCGGATCACGGACACGTCAAGCTCCAGCACCTCCGCGATGATGGCGCGCACCTGCGCTTCCACGGCCGCGCTCGGACTCTCTACGGACTGACTACTTAGCTTCATCATGATCCTCCTGTCCAGGGGCCGGGGCGGCATCGCCGCCCCGGCGCGGCCAGCGTGTCCGCCGATAGGCTTAATCCGGCTGGTTGGTGGCCAGCAAGGGCAAATAGAGGCCACCAGTGGGACCGGACGACAAGCGCGTGGCTTCTGTGATGAGTGGCCGCCGGTAATATTCCTCGTAGGTGGCCCCGATATTGGCCTGGCTGTCCGCGAAGGTGTAGAGGCTGAAGTTGTACGTGATGGACGATGGGGAACTCAGGAAGGCATACTGTGCCCTCAGCCCAGTTTCGCCGTAGCGCACACCGTCGCCCGTGTCGCCCGCGTTGGCGGTCAGCGTGTCGTCGTAGTAGTTGCTCAGGGTGGCCGTGCTGCCGAAGACTGACTGGTCCACTACCTGGATCAGTGTCCCTCCCGCAGTGCTGAGTTGGAACCAGGGGCTGGCGGGCGTGTCCGGCATGGCGTCATCCGTACCGTCTACCGTCACGCCGGCAGGGACGGCGGCATTGTAGAGCTTGCCGCCGTTCGCTTGGGCCGAGAAATCGAACGATATGCGGACGTCGGTGGCGAAGAACAACGGAATGGGGGTCGACCAGGAGATCATGGAGCCATAGCCAAGAACCCGACCGTCGCGGATGATGATGCGAACCTTGCCGTCCTTGATGGGGGCGTTCAGCACGGAGAGGTTGCCCGTCTCTTCCGTCAGCGCGCCCACGCGCACCTTGTTGCGGTCCAGGATGTCGACGCTGCCGGTCCCCAGGCTCAAGTAGTCCGCCCACGGATGCGGCGTCGCAAAGCCCAGCGTGTAGGTCTTGCCCGTCACGCGGCTGGTCGCATCGTTGAAGTTCACGTAGTCGGTCGGGTTGGTGGCGGTCAGCGTGGACGAGCGCACGATGTAGACCCAGCCGTTATGTGTGTTGTTGACGGGGTCCGTTACCCTCACCTCATACCAGGCGGAGTTGATGGGAAGCTCGTCGGAGAGAACTGTCCCGGTGGGCGCTTCGTCGCCGGTGTCAGCGGCCATGAACACAATCTCGTCGTCGGCGTCGAACAGGCCGTCTTCGGTTGCCACGTACTTACCCGTATCCGAGTCGACTTCGTCTACCTGGGCCGGGATCTGCTGCCATTGCGCGCCGTCGAAGGCATAGATGAAGAGCTCGTCAACCGGTGCTTTGGTGAACGACGTAAGGCTGGCGCCTTTGAGGATCACCGGCTCTAGGCTGCGTGTCAGCGTCTTTTGCGCGCCGGCCTCGGATGGCCCCGCGGCTTCCACCTTGCCAGGCCCCGGCGCCATCAGCGTGAGTGCAGCTGCGATCGTGGCGAATGAGCAGACCCTGGCCGCGTGGCCCATCCATCGACGCTTCATAGTTTCTCCTTGTTTGAACATCCGGTTACTGCTGGAGGCCGCTGCTACGGACGACATGGCGAACACTCGTCCCAAAGTAGAGTCGTTCGAATAACTCGCCGGGCAGGTAGCGGCGCAGGGCGATCACCAGCCCGGCGCGCCAGCCGACGACGTAGCGCAATTGGGGGCGGGGAGCCGTCAGCGCCGTATAGACGCGCGCGGCGACGTCCACCGGCTTGGTGGGTGAGCTTTCCACGAGACGGTCGGCGGCGCGCTCGGAGGCGGCGAACAACGCGTGGTAGGGGCTGGCGGGGTTTAGCGCGCCGCGCGCGGTGCCCCGGTTGACGCCCCAGCGTTCGGTCTTGATGATGGCCGGCTCGACCAGGCTGACGTAGATGCCGAACGGCAGCATTTCGAGCGCGAGCGATTCGCCAAAACCCTCTTGGGCGAACTTGCTGGAGCAGTAGGCGCTGAGGCCCATGGAGGCGACCTTGCTGGCCACCGACGTGATGATGATGACGCGTCCCCGCCGCGCAGCGCGCATGTGAGGCAGCACGGCGCGCGTCACGGCCATGACGCCAAAGACGTTGGCGTCGAATACCTGGCGGATTTCGTCGTCGCCGAGGTCTTCAAAGTAGCCGCGCAAACCCACGCCGGCGTTGTTGACCAGGCCATAGATGCCGCCCGCCTCGGCGACGATGGTTCCCACGGCCTGCTCGATGCTGGCGGCGTCGGTGACATCAAGCTGCAACACCCGGAGCTGCGTCTGGGCGCGGTTGGCCGCCTCCTCCAGATTGTCGCGTCCCGCCAGATCGCGCATGGTGGCGTAGACCCGGAAGCCGCGCTGCGCAAGGTGCACCGCAGTCGCCAAGCCTAGCCCGGTGGATGCGCCTGTTACCAGAACCGAATCGTCCATAATCCGTTCATTCTCCCCGCGTGATTGACTTTGCACGGTCGCCCGGCAGGCATGTACGTCACATCGCGACGCACGCCGATGC
>CAYJQA010000514.1:0-4167 GCA_964372065.1 uncultured Litorilinea sp. | reverse complement strand
GACATGGCGCGCGCCTACAACTATCGCGAGGGTTTCCGCGCCGCGGACGACAAGCCCCACTGGCGCTTCTCGACGCCCTTTGAATCCGGTCCGGCCGAGGGCGTCAAGATTCCGGCCGAAGACATGGAGAAGGCGCTGGAGTACTACTACGAGATGTGCGGGTGGGACCGCGAGACCGGCGCGCCCACGCCCGGCAAGCTGTATGAGCTGGGCGTCGGCTGGATCGTCGACGAAATGGTCGAGGTCGCGCGCTAGCGCACTCGCGCCGCCTGGCTGTCAAGCTAAACACAGCACAGCGCCATCGGCTTCACGTCGATGGCGCTGTGTTCCACCCTGAAAGGACAGCGACTATGCAAGAGAAAGTCATCCTCGACCCGAGCTTTCGGCGGCTGGCCAACATCTTCACCGACGCCGACCTGGCGCGGCTGCACGCCGCGGCGGACATCGTCTGGGCCCAAGACGAACCCATGCCGGAGGCCGAGATCGACAAGGTCCGCGCCGATGTCGTCGCTATCATCACCGGGTCGTGGCGGCAGGGCGACGTGGCCCGCTTCCCCAAGCTGCGCGCGATCCTGGAAGTCGGCGGCGGCTTCCCTTCGCCGCAAAGCCTGGACTATGCCGCCTGCTTCAGCCGCAGCATCCGCGTGCTCAGTTGCGCCCCCGCCTTTGGCCCAATGGTAGCGGAGATGGGGCTGGGGCTGGCGTTGGCCTGCGCCCGCCAGATCGCCTGGACCGACACGGCCTTCCGCTATGGTGAACCCAACTGGAGCCACACGTCCTTCCCCACCGAGATCGGCGACACCTTCACCCTCTACGGCAAACAGGCGGGCTTTATCGGCTTTGGCGGGCTGGCGCGTGCGCTCCAACCGCTGCTCAAGCCCTTTGACTGCCCGATCCAGGTCTATGATCCCTGGCTAACCCCGGCCTATCTACGCAGCCAGGGTGTCACGCCGGTAGACCTGGACACGCTGCTCGCCACCTCGCGCTTTATCTATGTGCTGGCAGTGCCGGCCACATCCAACAAGGCGCTGTTAAGCCGCGAAAAGCTCAGTCTGATCCGGCCCGATGCCGTCTTCCTCCTGCTCAGCCGGTCGCATGTAGTGGACTTCGACGCGCTCACCGAGTTGTTGGCCGCCGGACGCTTCCGCGCCGGGATCGACGTCTTTCCCCAAGAGCCGCTGCCCAAAGACCACCCCATCCGTCGCGTCAAGCACGCGGTCCTCTCGTCTCACCGGGCCGGGGCGATGAACGAATCGCTGCAGAACGTCGGGCGCTTCGTGGCCGATGACCTCGAAGCCATCTGCCGCGGTCTGGTCCCCCAGAAGATGCAGGTAGCGCAGCCGGAGTTTATCCGCCTGCGCGGCTAAGTAAAGTACTGGAGTTGGCTATTCCTTCGAGAGCAACGCAAGCACAAGCCAGCTTACTATAGAAGCTCCAGCAATCCGCGCCGAATGTGGGTGTCCAGTTAGATATTGTGGTAGTAAAGTAGAGGAAAGACAGGAGTAGTAATGAATTGGACAGCAAGTGTAGTGATCCATCGGAACAAGGCCTATGTCCCGATGAATGCACGAATGGAATCGGGGGTCTATCTCCTTGAGGAACCCATTATTGCCGCGGACCTAACTGTAGATGATTTGAATGATGCCCTGCAACGGATTAGGGAATTGGGGAACCCGGTAGTGCCCACGCCCGATATCAAAACGCGGCGCGATCCGCTATTGCTTGCTACGCGCGCAAGGAGTTGGAAGCAATTGGCACGTGAGGGTGCCGCCTATGGTTTCGACTGGACCGACAAGGAAGTGCGCCTGGACATGTCAAAGGTAGACAGGCAAGGACGGTTTGTTGATGATCCTGACAAGACGCGACGCTTCCCCCCGGATGTACCGATGCGGGAGATCGCTGAGGCGATTCTACAAGATTGGCATTCTCGCTCGCTACCCAGAACAAGCGATGGACACTCGGAGTAGTAGGCTGTTACCTCCAACCATCGTTTCTCGTAAAGGACATTCTGATGTTGGCGATCTGCGACCACCTTTGATCCGTTCTTGACCAGCCCCTCGAGCACGAAACTACCCTGCCCGACGTGCTTTATCGGGCAGGGTAGTTTACATCTGTGCCGCCGCGCGGCAGTACCGGGCGTATGGGGTTAAGCGGGGCGGGAACGACTTCGCCTTTGAACCCAACTACACCAGCCGGCGGCTAGAACCTCTAGGTAGAGACTACAGGTCTTTACAAATAGAGAATCGGTCGGGATTGGTGCAGTCATTTTGGCTATTTGTAACGACTTGCATATCTCTACTTAAGGCGCGTGCGAGCGGTGCGGAATCACAAAGGACGGGCGCACACCGGCGTATGAACGATCAAGAGTTGTCTCTCTGGCTGGCAATACCGCTGATCATGGTGATCTTCTGGAGCCTTGTGATTGGGCTGATCGGCCACCTCAGCGGCTGGCAGCGGCTGGCGCAGCGGTACCGCGCGACCCTGCCGCCGGCGGGCAGAAGCTGGCATTGGCAAGATGGCACGATCGGTTGGACGGGTTACAGCGGCATATTGACTCTCACGGCCAGCACCGAGGGTCTATTTATGGAGGTCTTCTTCCCGTTCGGGATTGGGCATCCGCGGCTCTTCATTCCGTGGCACGAATTTCATCAGGCCGAGCGCAAGAATATCCTCTGGCGACGTCAAGTTCAAGTCAAAGTTGGCTTTCCTCCGCAGGCCACGTTGCGCCTACCCGCCGCCGTCTTTGAAGAGAGCGAAGGGCACCGGCTGCTGCCGGAAACGTAACCCTGTGCGAGTAGTTCCCCATCTTCGACGGTCAGTCAGTCCACGGTGCACAACTCCTATTCCCAAACATTAGCATCGCGTTGTCGCCCCCTGTCAACTGCGCGGCGGCCTGGGAGGGGCCGCGGTGGGTGCATTTCACGTTGGGGGCGACGCAGGTGACAGTCACCTCGGCAGGTGACTGTCACCTACCGTGCGGGCAAAACTCGCCCCAAGCCTGAAATACACCCGGGCTGCGGTCAAATCGTTGAAACAGGGTAGAAAAAGTGATAAACTTCACAATAGCAAGCGTCGCCAACCTTGTGCTCCGGCGGCGTCATCCTCGCATTGTTGTTGGCCAATCCGTTCCTGACCGCGCAGACTGCATCGTGACACAGGCCCGGTTGCGACGGAGACCGCTGCCCACCCCTAGCGCGGCAAGACCTGGCCGAAGCGAACTTCAACAGCGCCCCCCACGCGTTTGATGTCCTTCGGCTTTCCCATCGCCCAAACCGGCCCGTCGTCACTCCTGCACGTCGGCGCTGCGGACAGTCCCGCGCATGAAACCCCATGCGTGGAGACTGTCTTGACAATGGCGCGCGCTTCCCGGCCCAAGTGAACCGGGTTCGGAAACGCAGAAGTGTGCGGTTGTGACAACACCCCTGGTGGCGGTCGCAACCGAAGGAGGGCGCTATGCGTTGGCTCTGGTCTCCCGTGCCGTCGGACCCTCCCGTCCGGTTCAATCTTCCTCGCATCTTACGAAATATCTGTACCGGTGGGCTGGTCGCGTTCGCTTTGGCCGCCGCGGTCGGTCCCCCGCCCCCATCCGTTTCTGTGCTGGCCCAGGAGGTCAAGCCCGCGGCCGTCGCGATCACCTCCTACGCGGTGACGACGGAAGCCCTGGACCAAAGGTGGCCGGCAGCGGCCTTCAACACCGGCACCGGCGAATATCTGGTCGCCTACGAGTACGACTATTCGCCTTCGAATGACGATTTTGACATTCGCGCGCGCCGTATCAATCGCGACGGGTCGCCCGCGGCAGGGACATTCGCGGTGGTGGAGAGCAGTTTTCAGGAGTTGCACCCAGACGTCGCCGTGAACTCGACCAGCGATGAGTATCTCGTCGTCTGGGAACATGTTGTCAGCTCCAGCGACCACGATATCAAGGCCGTCCGGGTCAGCAGCACCGGTACGTTGGTGGGCAGCGATTTCCCTGTCGCGGTGACCGGAACCTATGAGGCGTACCCGGCGGTTGCCTACAACGCCACGAATGACGAATACCTGGTGGTGTGGCAGCAACCGGGCATCGACACCAACGAAATCCGCGGCCGCCGTGTCGACGCCGACGGCACGTTGCTTGGCTCGACCACCATCGGCATCGGCATCGCCGGTAGTGGGGGCACGCTC
>CAYJQA010000513.1:1539-4169 GCA_964372065.1 uncultured Litorilinea sp. | reverse complement strand
GCTGCTGGCGCCGGCCTGGCACGGCGAGCAGGGCCGCGTCTTCCGCCGGCCTCACACGGGCGTCACGGTGTACCCCTGGTGGCTGGTCTGGGCCGTGGGCGCGGGGACGGCGCTCTTGGCCGCGGTTGCGGTCGGCCAGACCGTGCGCGGCAATGGACAGCCGGGGGCCGTGTGGCTGTGGCTGGCATCGCTGGCGGGCCTGAACGCGACCGGCTGGGCCATGCAGCAGCGGCGATCTACCGTCGCCTACGCCAACCGCTATGCCGAAGCCGTGCATCCGGAACGTGGCTGGCCCTACCTGGTGATGATCCTCGTCGCGGCGGCGGGGCTGTACTTGTATCGCCTGCCCGATCTCCCGGCGCGTGTGGACCTGTCTACCGCCGGCGCAGGACTGGCGGCGCGCGCCTGGCTGGCCGGGGACGCGACCGGCTTTTTCGTTCGCGAGCCGGTGGCGCGCCCGCTGCCGACCCTGATGGTGACGGCGGGCGCAGTGTGGCTGGCGGGCGAGGCGCTGCGGGGTGTGCGGCTGGCCGGGCTGGCCGGGGCGTTGGCGACCATTGCCGGCGTTTGGCTGCTCGGCTGCGAGCTGTTCCGTCGCGTCCCGGCCTATGAACTCTACGGCGAAGTGGTGGAAGACGATGGGCGGTGGATGGCGCTTGCGGCAGCGTTGACGGCCGCGTGCAGCGTCGCGCTCTTTCATTTCGGCCGCGTCCCGGTCCAGTTGGAGCCGGTGGCCTGGGGGGCGTTCGGGCTGTGGGCGCTGCTGCGCGGGCTGCGGCTGGAGCGGAGCGTCCTGCTGGCGATCAGCGCGGTGTGTCTCGCCTGGGCGGGGCTGTATGGGCCGGTGGGCTGGGTCTACACGGCGGCGGCGCTCTGGACCTGGGCGGGCGTGGCGCTCTGGGAACCCGGCTGGTTGCACGGCAAGACGGTTAGCCCGCGGGCCGGGGGCGACCCCGTGCGTGTCCAGCAGGGCGTCGGGCGTACCGGCTTCCTGCTGTGGTTGGGCGGGCTGGGGCTGGCCCTCGCACCCTTGGCGGCGGCCGCGTGGCGTGAACCGGCGGTCTGGTTTGCGCCGTGGGCCTGGTGGGGTGTAGCCGGTGGCTCGACGCCGGGCGGCTGGACGGCGCGGCTGGTGGTGACTTTGTTGGCGCTGGTGCAGCCGGTGGCGGTCACCGGGGCGCTGGGGCCGAATACGCACTTCGTGGCAACCCTGCTCACGCCGGCGCTGATGCTCGGTTTGGGCGCGCTGATTCTTTCGATCGACAGCGTGATGGGCTGGTCGCTGACGGCGTGGTTGGGGATCGGCATCTTGGGGGTGGCGCTGCTGGCCCCCAGCCTGCCGAACTGGGTCGCCATGCTGACTATGCTGCCGATGGTCTGCCTGGTGATCGCCTTTGGCTTGGACCGTCTGCGCGTGCTGGTGATGAACAGCGTCGGTACCTGGGCGATGCAGGCGACAGTCTATCTAGCCATCGGGCTGATTGCGGCGGCAGGACTGTTCGGCTGGATTGGCTATTACGGCTTTGCCCAGCGCGACACCGATCTGGCGACGGCCGTGGGGCGGGCGCTGAACGAGGCCCATGAGCGACCGGTCGTGCTCCTGCCCGGCAGCGGGCTAGACCTGGCGACGATGCAGGATGCAGTTGTGCGGATGGTCGTCGACGATCCGGCTGCGTCCGCGCGCGTGACGGAGGCGCGGCTGCCGGAGGAACCGGCGGCGCTGGCGGGGGGGGGGGGGGGGGGGCCGCCCCCCCCGGGGGGGGGGGGGGGGGGGGGGGCGGCCCCCGGGCGGGGCCGGGGGGGGGGCGGGGGGGGGGGTTGTGTTCGCCGGGGGGGGGGGGGGGGGGGGGGGGGGTGGGCCCCCCCCCCGGCGAGTGGATGCAGGTGCATGCGCTGGCCGCAGCGCACCCAGGCGGAAGCCTGACCGTGGTGCGCGATGTGCGGGCGAATCCGGTGCTCTATGTCTTTGACGTGCCGAGTGAATAGTGACGCGGGTGCGATTTGGGCGCAACGGCGGGGCGCTGCTATACTTGGCTTCACATAGCGTCCCGGCGCAAGAAACGCGCAAATGCGAGTTGGGTAGGGGAGGAACGATGTCGCTCAGTGCATATTTGATGATTGCGGCCAACATTGTGGCGATCGCTCTGATCGCGGTGATCATGATCCAGGGGCAGACGAGCACGGGGTTGGGCAGCGCGTTCGGCGGTACGGACATTTACCGGACGCGACGCGGGATGGAAAAGACGCTGTTCAACCTGACTTTCTTGCTGGCGGGCGTCTTTAGTCTGCTGGCGCTCATTGCGGTCGCCTTCGAATAGTCGCCGGCCCACATCGATTGACGCAAACGTGTGACAAAAACGGACGGCAGAGAAGGCTCCTTCTCTGCCGTCTTGTGTTAGGACCCGGTGGTCGTATGCACCGGATAACCGCGGCGTGACCATGCAAAACTACCCGTCACAGTACCCCACACAGTCGAGTACGGCGGCCTCGCCCACGGCGTCGATTGGCCGGCATCTGCGCTGGCAGTTGCTGCTGGCGCTGGCAGGCGTGCTGTTGCTGGCGACGATCCTGGGCTATTCCACGTACAGCCTGGCGACGGTGTTGGTGCCGGATCAAGGCGGCGTCTTTCG
>CAYJQA010000513.1:0-1529 GCA_964372065.1 uncultured Litorilinea sp. | reverse complement strand
GAGAGGGCGTGGCGGGCAATCCGAAGTATCTAAACCCGCTGCTGTGTGATGCGACCGACATTGACCTGGACCTCTGTCATTTGCTCTATCGTGGCCTGACCGCCATCGACAAGTACGGGCGCGTCGTGCCCGATTTGGCGCAGGACTGGACCATCGAAGACGCCAGGACCTACACCTTTCGGCTTAAGTCCGACCAGTACTGGCATGACGGGGTCCCGGTGACGGTGGACGACCTACTTTTCACGGTCAGCGTCCTGAAGGACCCCGACGTCTTTAGCCTGCCCGACCTGACGAGTCTCTGGCGTGCGGTAGAAGTCGAACAGGTCGATCAGTGGACGGTGCGCTTCCGCCTGGCGGAACCGTATGCGCCGTTCCTGGACTATACTGCGATTGGCCTGCTGCCCAAGCACATTTGGGAGCGCGTGCCGCCCGCGGAGTTGGCAACCAAGCCGCTGAACGCCACGCCGATCGGCAATGGGCCGATGCGCGTGGTGACCATGGCTGCTGACCACGTCCGCTTGGAGCCGAACCATTTTTATCGGGGCCGGCAGCCCTATCTCACCGCGCTGGAACTACGCTTCTATCCCAATCACGCCAGCCTCTTCACCGCGTTTGTGAACGGCGAGATCGACGGCATCAGCCACGTTTTGCCGCAGGACCTTGCGATCGCGGCGCAGCGCGACGACCTCAATCTGTTCTCCGCGATGCAGTCCGAGTACCTGTCGATCGTCTTCAATTTGGCGAATCCGGATGCGCCGTTCCTGCAAGACAAGGCCGTGCGCCAGGCGCTCTACTATGGGCTGGATCGGAAGCGCTTGGTAGACGAAGTGGTGGGCGGCCAGGGCATCATCGCACACAGCATTGTCATGCCTGAGAACTGGGCCTATAACCCGAACGTCAAGACCTATGACTACGACCCGGCCCGCGCCGCGCAATTGCTGGACGAGGCCGGTTGGATCGACAGCGATGGCGACGGCGTGCGTGACAAAGACGGCATCGCCCTGCGCTTTCTGCTCTACGCCAACGACGACCCCACACGCCAGGCGTTGATCGAGCAGATCGCCGCCGGATGGCGCAGCTTGGGCGTTGACGCCACTCCCACGCCGGTTACCTTTGCCGGGCTGGTGGCCGACTTCTTGAACCCACGGCGCTTTGATGCGGCGCTGGTCGGGTGGGAGATTGCCGGGGACCCGGACCCGTATCCGCTGTGGCACAGCACGCAGGCGGCGGGCGGCGGTCAAAACTACAGCGGCTGGGCCAACGCGGAAGCGGATGAGGTGATGGAGCAGGCGCGTGCCATCAGCGACGAGGCGCAGCGGCGTGCGCTCTATGGCCGCTTCCAGGACGTCTTTGCCGAGGAAGCGCCGGCGCTGCTGCTGTATTACCCGGTCTACACCTATGGGGTGAGCGCGCGGGTGCACAACGTACAGATCGGGCCGTTGAACCAGCCGTCCGAACGCTTTGCGACCTTCGCCGACTGGTATATGCTGACGCGGCGCGTGCCGGCCAATCAAGCGCCGGCGAGCGCC
>CAYJQA010000512.1:0-4171 GCA_964372065.1 uncultured Litorilinea sp. | reverse complement strand
TCCGTACACAGGTCAAGTTGCTTGGCGTATTCTTGTTCATGTTGGCCGCCTTTGTCTTCACGGCGCGCAGTGTGGCTGCCAAAGACATCCTCGAATTCATCGACATTCCGGTCACAGGCGACCCGCAGGCCACGATCGACCCTGTGATCGCATGCCGGAACGGATTGACCTTCGGGTTCTATGCGGTCGCCAAGCAGGCGATGCGCGACGACGGCGCGCACCGGTGGGACATCAGCTTCGCCACGGACGAAGGCAATCTGCTGATCAAGGAGTATCCGCTTTGGCTGGGCGAAGCCGAAACGCCTCTGACACGCAACGGGATGCAGTTTCCGTACGCCGGTTCCTACACGCTGCTGTGGCAGGAGACGGTGCCGGTGGGACCATTGGCTACGTGCATCAGCGGCGCGGGGAGTGGCTTCTGCAAGACCACGCTGGAGATTGAAGACTGCGATATCAACCCCTGGCTGGTGGCGGACATCGCGCAGATCGGACCGCAGCACACCACACGCGTCGTCACCGATACGCTCGTCTTCGAGGTGCGGGCGTACGATCCCGAAGTCGGCACCAACAATGGCGACGGCATTGCGCGGGTGGCGCTGCAAGTCATCGAATCTGCCACCGGCGCGGAAGTGTACGCCATCGATCGCGCGACCACACTGCCGCTTGAAGGGGAAGTCGTCTACTGTGGCTTGTCCGAAGACTGTCAGCCCTGGGTCTTTGCCCAGCACAATTACACCTGGCCCAACGGGGAGCCGGTCGAAAATGGGGCCTACGTGCTGCGCGCCGTTGTCAGCACGCCCGACGACACGCGCAAGGTGGTGCAGACCCCGATTGAGATTGACGCACCGCCGAATATCGTCACCGTACATGTTCCCATCGGCGACTTCCCGATGGGATCCGACTCCGATGTTGAGGCGGAAAGCCCGGTGCATACGGTGCCGGTGAACGACTTCTGGATCATGAAGACCGAGGTGACCAACAAACAGTATGCGCAGTGTGTTAAGGCCGGTGTCTGTACCGCGCCAGCAGGCGGCGCGCGCTGGAGCGATCCGGCGTATGCCGACCATCCTGTGACGGGCGTCGATTGGGAGCAGGCAAACACTTTTGCCGCGTGGGTGGGGGGACGGCTGCCAACCGAGGCCGAGTGGGAGAAAGCCTGTCGCGGCATCGACGGCCGCACCTATCCGTGGGGCGATGCGACGCCGACGTATGAACTCGCCAACTACGACAACGTGCTGGGTGACACTACACCAGCCGGCAGCTATCCTGGCGGCGCCAGTCCCTATGGCGCGGTGGACATGGGCGGCAATGTGTGGGAGTGGACCAGCAGCCTCTACCAAGAGTACCCGTATCAGGCCGGCGATGGGCGAGAAGACGCCGCCGCGGTAGGGCGTCGTGTCACGCGTGGCGGCTCCTTCTACTATACCCACTATCAGCTCACCTGCACGTTCCGGTCGCCCGCAGATCCCGACGTAGTCAACTCCCAGACCGGTCTGCGCGTCGTGTTTGACCGGCCGCTGAACCCTGAGGGTGTTCGTTTTGTTGCGCCGGTAGACGGCGCGGTCGTGCCGCCCCGCTTTGACGTAGTCATGGCCGCGGAGGGCCTGACCATTGAGCCGGCGGGTGAGATCCATGAGGGGGCCGGCCACTTCCACATCCTGGTGGACACCGACTTCGTGGCTCCCGGCGAAGTCGTTCCCTTTGACGATTATCACCTGCACTTTGGCAAGGGCCAACTGACGGCCACGCTGGAGCTTGCGCCGGGCGTCCACGTCTTGCGCTTACAGGTTGCCAACGGGGCCCACTTCGCGCTCGAAGGCGAGCAATATCGCGCGGAAATCACCGTCACGGTTGGAGCCGGGAATTGAGACCGAACCTTGCCGACGACGCAGGGGCCTGTTCGCGGGAAGCCGACCTTCCTGCAAGGAGTGAAGTGACTATGCTGCGGATGCGAGGACGCCTATGGTTGGCGTTGTTGTTGTCTACATCGCTGCTAACCCTATGTCTGTATTCGGTCGGTTTCGCCGCAACCCCGCGACAGGCCGCGCCGCAAGCGCAGGAGGACGGCCAGGAATACGTGGTGAAAGCCGGGGATTGGCTGTCGAAGATCAGCCAGGCATTCCTCGGCAGTCCTTCGGCCTACCCCGTCATTGTCGAAGCGACCAATGCCAAGGCCGCAGTCGACCCGCGCTTCACCCGGATTACCGATCCCAATGTGCTCCGGGTGGGGCAGCTGCTCTGGATTCCGAGCAGTCCCGACCAGCCGGCTGCGGCGATAACCCCCACTGTCGTCATGAGTGACGGCGTGGGGGTAGAGATGGTGAGCGCCGACGAGGTTATGACGCCCAGTGTGCGGTTTGTAACGCCCGTAGACGGCGCGGTGGTGCCGCCCCGCTTTGACGTAGTCATGGCCGCGGAGGGGCTGACCATCGAGCCGGCGGGTGAGATTCACGAGGGGGCAGGTCACTTCCACATCCTGGTGGACACCGGCTTCGTCGCGCCCGGCGAGCTAGTTCCGTTTGATGAGCACCACCTGCACTTTGGCAAGGGCCAACTGACGACGACGCTGGAGCTTGCGCCGGGCGTCCACGTCTTGCGCTTGCAGGTTGCTAACGGCGCACACATGGCGCTCGAGGGCGACCAATATCGCGCCGAAATGACCGTTACCGTGGTAGGCGAACAGGCCGGTATGCCCCACGTGCGGTTTGTCGCGCCGGTAGACGGCGATATGGTGCCGCCGCGCTTTGATGTGGAGATGGCGGCAGAGGGTCTGGTCATCGAACCCGCCGGCGAGATCCACGAAGGCGCAGGCCATTTTCACATCATGGTGGACAGCGCCTTCGTGGCCCCCGGTGAACTGGTGCCGTTCGATGACAAGCACCTGCACTTCGGCCAAGGCCAACTGACGACGACCTTGGAACTTGCGCCGGGCTTCCATGTCTTGCGGTTGCAGGTCGCCAACGGCGCACACTTTGCGCTCGCAGGCGAGCAGTATCGCGACGAAATCTCCGTCATCGTCAAGAGTGATTAGGCCGCCTTGTTTCAGGCGGGATTCACTGCGCAGGCGTCTGTCCGCAGTCGCCGCGACGATGCCCATGCGATGCGGTAACCGGGGCAAATTCGGCTCCGTAGGCTACCGGCGGTCTTCCCCAATATGTGTTTCGCCACACAGAAAGGAGTAGAGGGGAGATGAAGGGTTCGAAGCGTTTGGTGCTGTTGCTGGTTTTCATCGGTGTGCTGGCGGCAAGCGGCTGTCAGCCTGTACAGAGCGTGGCCCCCGTGGAAGAAGCATCGGCGAATGCGCCGGAGACAACCATTCCTATCGTCACGATCCGTACGGCCGACTATTCGTTTGCCGGTCCAGAGGAGTTGCCCGCAGGTCGGGTGACGGTGGAAATCATCAACGATGGGCCGCAACCCCATCACGTTCAGTTGCTGCGGCTGAATGATGGCGTTACGCTGGACCAGTTCTTCGCCGCGCTGCAAGAGGGAGAACTCGTGGCGCTGCCGCTGGTCACGTTACAAGGCGGGCCGGCTGTGGTTCCCACCGGCGCCGAGCAAAGCGTCACGGTTGACCTACCTGCGGGGCAGTATTTGTTGGCCTGTTTCGTCCCGGACCAGGCCGACGGTCTACCGCACCTGGCGCACGGCATGTTGCAGCCGATTGCGGTGACGGGTGAGATGCCCGCGATTGCCGCCGAGCCTGTGGCGGATGGCGAGGTAGTGATGCAAGATTTTGCCTTCGTCGCGCCGGACAAGGTCGCGTCCGGGCGTCACACATGGAAAGTCAGCAACGCCGGGAAACAGCCGCATGAAATGAACCTGCTCAAGCTGGCCGAGGGCAAGACGATGGAAGATGTGATGGCATTCCTGCAAACGCCGACTGGGGCGCCGCCCTTCGTCGAGGCCGGGGGACTCCAGGGAATTATGCCCGGCGCGACCGCATGGGTGGACCTGGACCTGGCGTCAGGAACGTATATCGCCGTGTGCTTCATCCCCGACCCGGCCTCCGAGAAGCCACATCTCGCGATGGGTATGATGCGGACGATTCTCGTGGAGTAAGGTAGGAGGTACGCAGTTGAGGTCGTGAGCCGGAGGTGACAGTCACTTGCCGAAGAGGGTGGGATTTAACATAATCATCATTGTCGCGCTGACCTACACCTGTGGCATC
>CAYJQA010000511.1:0-4185 GCA_964372065.1 uncultured Litorilinea sp. | reverse complement strand
GGGTTATTCGTGTCAACCGGCTAAAGACGGATTAGCACCAAGTGTAGTCGCGGTAGGTTTCCCGACCGCCTTGCGCGACGTCCAGATACTCGTTGTAGGAACGGTAGATATGCTGCCGCATCACGCGTTCGGCCACATCCGGGTCGCGTCCAGCCATGGCGTCCACCAACTCGCGATGGCGGTTGACTTCCAGTTGCTTGGTGGATCGGCTGCCAAGCACGCGGTTGACCATGGCAATTTGGAACGCCAGTGAGGAGTACATGGTCTCCAGCCGCGCATGGCGCGCAAGGTCGATGATGTATTGGTGGATCTTGCCCGAATCGTTCACCAGGTCCGTGGCGGAAAAGCGCGGGTCCGCCACCTTCTGTTCCATGCGCACAAAAAAGACTTGCAGCCGCTGCACTTCAGCCAGGCTGGCCCCCTGGCAGGCGAAGCGCATGGCCATGCCCTCCAGGACGGCGCGAATCGAGTAGATTTCGAAGACATCGCTTGGCTCGAGCGGGCGAATGATCGCGCCGCGGTTGGGATGGAGCGTGACGATGCCTTCGCCGGACAGTTGGCGTAGCGCCTCGCGGACCGGCGTCTGGCTGATATTGAGTTCTTCAGCGATCTTGGTTTCGATGATCCGCTCGCCGGGGTTGAGGCGGCCGGCGATGGTCTGCTGTTTGATGTACTCGACTACGCTCTCGCTGAGGCTGGTCCGCTGAATCAGGCTAACCGTGGCCGGCCCATCGCGTTGGAGCAATTCGGCATCGCCCGCCGTCAAGACACCGTGATCACTGTGCATAGGTGATGTTCCAGTCCAAGGGAGTGACCCGATCGTGCGTGCTGTGGCCCTACGGCCAACAGGGGCCGCCACTGGATTTGATTCGACACCTGCTGCGCCAAAGACGGATGCTGTGGAGCAGTATATGCCTTGTCGGTACTGCGCTACTGGGCGTTTCGTGGATAATATATAATCGATTCTATAGAATTGCAAGCGCCAATTTCTCGCCCTTCAGTCCCCGGCCACAAATAACACAAAGACCGGCGCGATGAGCGTCGTATGGTTTTGGTGGTCTCTGCGTTCTTTGTGGCTGATTCCTCTGATTGAGGTTCGTGTACCGGGTTGACCCGTAAGTATGACGATAGCGCCGGCGGGTTCAATCCGCCGGCGCTGTGAATCGCCGTGTGTGGGGGCAGCCACTGGCTGCCCAGGGCTGTTACTGGGCGGGCGGAGCCATGCCGCCGCCGACGGGCATCGCGCCGCCGGCAGGCATACCGCCGGGTCCACCCGTCTCCGCCTCAACCGACGCCACGCTGCCCATCACCTGGTCGCCGATGGACAGCTCCGCGGCCTCCACGATGGTCCATTCGCCTTGCACCGTACCGGGCACGACCGTCACGGGGACGGTTCCTTCCTCACGCACGACCAACACCACTGCGCTGTCGCCTTGCTGCTGGATGGCGCTCGTGGGCACCAGCCATTGGCCTTCGGTGGCGGCGTCGTTGCCGGTCAGGGTCGCCACCGCGGTCATGCCGGGCAGCACGCCGGTGAGGGTGTCGCCGGTCATCCGGATCGTGACCGCATAGCTCACCACCGAGGCGTCGTCATCACTGGCGGGCGCAATGTCGGCGACAACGCCGTCAAAGGTTTGGCCGGACAGCGCATCAATCTCCACCGTGGCCGCCTGCCCCGTCGTGACCTGCACGATATCGGTCTCGGCCACGTCGATGGTCAACTGAAGCTGGGTCGTATCCGCCAGGGTGACCACGACCGTACCGCTGCCGATATGCTCGCCGCGTTCGGCGGCCACTTCCAGCACCGTGCCGCTGATGGGGGCCAGCACGCGCCCGCCCTCCAAGTCACTGTACGCCTGTTCCAACTCCAACAAGGACTGCTCCAGGCTGATTTGGGCGCTGCGCACGTCGGCGTCGGTCGCGCCCGCTTCCAGTTCGTCCAGGGTGGCCTGGGCCGACGCAACCTGGGCCTCGGCCGCGGCGATCTCGGCGGCGCTGGGCGAATTGACCAGATCGTCCACCGTGGCCTGCGCGTCCTGGATGTCGGCCAGCGCCGATTGGAGTTCCGAAGCGGCCGGGTCGGCGATGGACTCCTGATAGGCGGCCAACGTCCGCTCATACTCAATCGTGGCGGTCTGGAGGTCGGCGGCCTCGCTCGTCATCCCGGAGCTACTCTGCCAGGCAATCTTGTCATAGGCGGTCTGCGCCACGACCAGTGCCACTTCGGCGGCCTTGAGATCGGCGCTAAGCTGCGTCAGCTCCAAGCTGTCCGGGCCGGCCTCCAGCTCGTTATAGGTGGACCAGGCCGCGCTCAGCCGCGTCTGGGCGGCGGCGATTTCCTCGGCGCTGGCGCCGGCCATCACGTCGGCCAGGTTCTCCTGCGCTTCAGTCAGGGCGGTCACGGCGACCGCCATGTCGGCGGCGGTGGCCGGTTCACGCAACTGCGACAGGGTGATCTGGTCGGCTTCCACCGTCAACTCGGCCTGCGCCACGGCCCGTTCCAACGCGGTCGTGTTAAAGGCCAGCAGCAGATCGCCTGCCTGCACTTCGTCGCCGACGCCGACGGCAATATCGTCAACGACGCCATCCACTTCGGCAGCCACATAGGTACGGCTGACCAACTCGATGTTGCCCGCCGCGCTGACCGCGCTGATCACCGCGCTGGCCGGCTGCACGGTCACGGTGGTCGTCGCGGCGTCACTGGCGGCGGCTGTCGACTGGGCGACAATCCCGGTGTGGTTGACCACCAGATATCCACCTGCCAGCAGAACGACTGCCAGCAACCCGATCAGCCATCGTTGGAAAGTGCTCAAGCTCTGAAGTTTCACGGTTAAATCTCCTTAATCTACCGGATGATGCCGGCGTTTGCCGCCCATGACGGCGGCGATAACTGACGAAAGGAACTCCTGTCCTACCGGCGGCTACTCGTAGCGCAGCGCCTCAATCGGGTCGAGCTGCGTCGCCCGCATGGCGGGGTACAGCCCAAACAGGAAACCGCTGGCGGTGCTCACACCCAGGGCCATCGCCAGCGCCCACGGCTCGATGACGATGTTGATAGACGCCGCCGGAAGGCTGGCCGTCACGAACGCCACCGCATAGCTCAACGCAATGCCGACGAGGCCGCCGAGGGTACAGAGCACCAGCGCCTCCACCAAGAACTGCATCAAAACGTCGCTGTTGTGTGCGCCCACGGCCTTGCGTAGACCGATCTCACGCGTGCGCTCAGTGACCGACACCAACATGATGTTCATGATGCCGATGCCGCCGACCAGCAGGCTGATCGCGCCGATCCCACCCAACAGGGCCGTGAGCGTGCCGGAGACACTGTCTGCCATTTCCAGCATGTCGGCCTGGTTGCGGATCTGGAAATCGTTGGCGTCGTCCACATCCAACCCGTGACGCAGCCGCAGCATCTGCTCGATCTGGGACTCCACCGCATCCAGCAGGTCGCCGGCGGTGACCTGGACGCTGAGCGTCGTGATGGTGTAGCTGCCCCGGTAACGTGCGGCGTTAAAGAGCCGCCCTTGGGCCACCTCGATGGGGACATAGGCCTGGCTGTCGGCGCCGCCAAAGCCGCCGCTCTCTTCGAGCACGCCGATCACCTGGAACAAACTGGTGTCGATGCGCAAGGTTTGGCCCAGCGGGTCGGCGCTGCCAAAGAGGTCGGTGGCCACGGTTGCGCCCAGAACGGCGACGTTGGCGTTGTCCTCTACCTGTTCGGCGCTGAGAAATTCCCCCTCGGCCATTTCGGTATTGGTCACCGCGGCGTAGTTGGCGGTGGTCCCCACCACCTGATACGTGCCCTCGGTGCCGCCATAGCTCAGCGTGGTACCCGACGCGTACTGGGGCGCAACCTGGGCGATATCAGGAAAGGCGGCGGTGTCGGCAAAGACCGCGGCGTCCGCCAGGGTGAAGGTGGATGCAGTACTATCGCGGCCGCTGCCCCCGGCGCTGATCGTCAGCAGATTGGTGCCGCTGCTTTCGATCTGCTCGGTAATGCTGACGGCTGCACCGCTGCCGATGCCGACCGTGATCAAGACGGCGGCCACGCCGATGATGATGCCCAACATGGTCAGCGACGCGCGTAACTTGTGGGCCATAATGCTATCGAGCGAGACACCGAAATAGCGAAAGAATTTCATGCGTTCATTCTCCTTGCGTACACAGAGCGACCCAGATGTAGTG
>CAYJQA010000510.1:0-4265 GCA_964372065.1 uncultured Litorilinea sp. | reverse complement strand
CCATCGGCGAAGGTTTCGTCGGGCATGCGGCGGGCGCGGAAGGCTTCGACGAAGTGGCGGTTCTCGAGCGTGTAGCCGTAGATGCCGGCCTCGTCGTCGAGCACCGGCATCAGCCCCTGCTCGGCGTTCTGCTTCTCGACCAGATCCTCGCCGGCGCTGCCAGTCACCTCGCGCGACAGGAAGATCTTCAGGCCGGTGGCGAGCGAGTTGAACTCCATCGCGTATTCCGGCCCGAGCAGTTCGAGCGTGATGCGCAAGCCCGGGCCAACATAGGCCCAGGACGTCGTGGCCTCGATCACGGCCTCGTTGCCCTCAGGATCGCGCAAGGTCAGGAAGCCACGCGCGAAGTCCTCGGCGGGCCGCGTAGCGTAGTCGATCTCGCCGCCGGTGCGCTGCTTCAGCCGGGCCGCATAGGCAGGCCGCTTCCACTTCAGCGTCGAGACCGTGGCATTGGCGCTGACGAGGGTCATCGACGCGCGCGCGTCGCCGGGCCTGGTCAGCAGGAAGCGGGCGACCTCGACCGAGTGGCACATCATGTCCGACAGCACGCCGCCGCCCTGGCGCTGGCCATCCCAGAACCAGGGTTCGTGTGGGCCCGAGTGCTCCTCGGTCGCCCGCGCGAGGTACGGCCGGCCGGAATTCGGCACGGCACGGCGCCAGACGATGTCACGCCCGCGCTGAACGGCGGTGGAGAAGAGCTGGTTCTCGAGGTAGCCGTGCAGCAGCCCCGCATCCTCGGCCAGACGCAGCATCTCGCGCGCTTCGGTCAGGTTGCGCGCCAGCGGCTTCTCGCAGGCGACCGCGAAGACCGTGGTCGTGTCGGCACGCCTGGCGGCGTGAATCTCGCGCATGACGGCGAGCCGGGTGTGGTTGGGGCTGACGATCCAAATCGCGTCGATCTCGTCGCACGCCAGCATGTCGGACAGGCTTGCGAAGACGCGGCAAGGTCCCAGCCCGAGGTCGTTGGCCTGCTTGGCGAACGCCTGGCGCCGGGCTTCGGTCGTCGACACCACACCGGCGACGACCGCGTCGCGCACACCGAGCAACGCGCGCACGTGGAATTGCGCCATGAACCCGGCGCCGATGAATCCGATCCTCAGGGGACCTACCGTGTCGATCCTGGCCATCATCGGCAGCCGCTTCCCATCACGCCTGTTCGGAATTAGTCTAGCACTTTGATTAAATCACCGACACTCGGCCGATGCAACGGGGATCGACACGCACGGGCAGACCCACGCCGCCGGGGGCCGCGCCGGCCCATGCCAGGAACTTCAACCGCCGCCTCGTGCTGGAGACTATCCGGCTGCAGGGGCCGATCTCGCGCGCCGACATCGCGCGCAAGACCGGGCTGTCGGTGCAGACGCTGTCGAACATCGCCGAGGAGCTGATGAATTCGGGTCTGCTGGTCCAGGACGGGTTGCGCAAGAGCGGTCGCGGCGCGCCCGCGCTTGGGCTTGCGCTCAATCCCGACGGCGGCTACACCTTCGGCATCTCGGTCGACCATCGCCGGCTCGTGATCGTGCTCGTCGACCTGGCCGGAAATGTCCGCGGCCAGACGACACTGGATATCGAAGGTCTCACGCCCCCGGCGGTATTGCGCCACATCAGGCGGCTGGCCGGGACGCTGGCGCAACGCATGGCTGCGGCGGCGGACCGGCTCTGGGGCGCCGGCGTCGTGATGCCGATGCAGTTCGAGAATGGAAGGCCGGTCGCCTTCGGCCCGACGTCGATGCCGGGCTGGCAGCAGTTTCCTATCGTCGAGCGTCTGTCGGAAATGCTCGGCATGCCGGTACTGATCGAGAACGACGCGACGGCGGCAGCTGTCGGCGAGCAGCTCTACGGTGTCGGCCGAAGGCTGCGCGACTTCTTCTACATCTACGTCGGCGTCGGCGTCGGCGGCGGCATGGTGCTGTCGGGTCACCCCTACCGCGGCAGCAGCGGACGCGCCGGCGAGCTCGGTCACATCGTCGTCGACCCCGGGGGCCGCCCCTGTGCCTGCGGCAACCGAGGCTGCCTCGAGCGGTACGCCTCGCTCTCAGCGGCGCAGCATGCGCTTGACGGACGCCCCGAGGGATCGGCCGCGGTCAACCCGGCGCACATCGCGCGGCGAATCGACGTGCTGGAGCCCTGGATCGACCTGGCCGCGCGGCACCTCGCGACGGCGTGCATCACCATCGACAACCTGCTTGATCCCGAGGCCATCGTCGTCGGCGGCATCGTTCCCGACACGCTGCTGGCCCGGCTCGTCGAGAGCCTGCGGTTGCATCTGGAACGTACCCACCTCACGAACCGCCACATCCAGGTGCTTCAGTCCGAGGTCGACCGCGAGACGCCGGCCCTGGGCGGCGCGGCCCTGCCGCTGTTCAGCGGCCTCGCCCCCACTGCCTTTCTGCGCCCCGAGCCGGGTCAACCGTCGCTGGCTGCGGCGCAGGTCAATTCACCGCTTTCACCCATACGCTGATCGATGACCAAGTCCCCTGACCCTTCGCACACGGCCGCGGGCGCGATCGCCACCCCGCACCACCTGGCCACCCAGGCCGGCCGCCGCGCCTTCGACGCCGGCGGCAACGCCATCGACGCCGCCATCGCGGCGGCGACCGTGCTCGCCGTCGTCTACCCGCACATGTGTGCCCTCGGCGGTGACGCGCAGGCGCTGCAGGCGTTCCCTGGAGGCACCGTGCGCGCGCTGAGCGGCAGCGGTGCGGCGGCACGCGCCGCCAGTGCGGTGGCGTTGTCCGCCACGCATGCGACCATGCCCGTGCACGGTGTGCACCCGATCACGGTGCCCGGCCTCGTCGCCGCTTGGGGCGACCTGCATGCGGCCGGAGGCCGCCTGCCGTGGTCCACGCTGTTCGCCGACGCGATCGCGTTGGCGGAACAAGGCACGCCGGTGGCTGTCACGCTGGGGCGGGATCTGCAGGCCCTGCAGGAACGTCTGCGTCGGGACCCCGGCTTGCGTGGCGTCTTCTTCGCTCGGGACGGCAGGGTGCTGAAGACGGGAGACGCGTTGCGCCAGCCGGCGCTGGCGGGCAGCCTCACGACCCTTGCTGAACGCGGAGCACGTGAGTTCTACGAAGGCGAACTGGCGGCGACCTTCGTGCGCGGGCTGCAGGCACTGGGCTCTCCCCTCGACATGCAGGACCTGTCGCGGCACCGCAGCGAATGGCAGGCCCCGTTGACGGGTCCGTTCGGGCCCTGGGAGGTGCTGACCACTCCCCCGGTGTCGCCGGGCCATGTACTCTTGCAGTTGCTTTCCGCGCTGCGGCTGCTGGGGCTGGAGCGTGCCGACCCGCTCGGGCCGGAGGCGGGCTGTCTCGCCCGCCTGTGCGCCCTCACGGCGCAGGAGCGGGATGCCACGCTGGCTGACCCGCGCCATGTCCGACAGGAGGTCGATGCCTGGCTCGCGGCTTCAACCATCGAGCGACTCGCGACCCACGCGCGGGACCTGAGTCGGCCCTTGCTCACGGCACCACAGAGGCCGCGGCCGGACGGCGACACGGTGGCCATCGTCGCGCAGGACGCCGAAGGCTACGCGGTTACCCTGATCCAAAGCGTCTTCCACTCCTTTGGCGCTGGTGTGCTCGAGCCCGCCACTGGCATCGTCTGCCACAACCGCGGCGCTGCGTTCACGCTCGCTGACGGCCCGGCGCGGCTGATGGGCGGCCGGCGGCCGCCGAGCACGCTCACCGCCTCCATGTTGCGGCACGAAGGCAGCGTGACGGCTGCAATGGGCGCGATGGGTGGAAGGGGCCAGCCGCAGATCCTGATGCAGTTGCTGATGCGATTGGCCTCAGGTCAGCCTGCGTCCGAGGCCCTGGCAGCGCCACGCTGGGTGGTGGGCAACTACGGCCTGAGCGACGAGATCGTCGTACTGGCTGAAGGTGCGGTATCGGATTCCTGTCGCGCCGCACTGGCAACGTCAGGGCTGCCGCTGGTCATCGGTGCCGATCAGGACGATCGCGCCGGGCACGCACAGTTCGTAGGCCGGTCTTCTATGGGGACCATCGACAGCGCGACTGATCCGCGGGCAGATGGAGCGCCTATCCCCACCTGAAGACATGCAGACACGACCCGGCATTACCGTGCATTGCAGCGCGGCCACTGTCACGTATGCAGCGTAAGGAGCCGGCCGCCGCCGCTGGGTGTACGCCGGGTCAGCGCCACCAAGCCGACCTCCAACCCGGCAGCCAGTGCCGCCATGAGTGCCAGCTGCGTATTTCACGCCATCGCGGACACCCATTTCACGGGATCGCGGACAGCGTTTC
>CAYJQA010000509.1:0-4270 GCA_964372065.1 uncultured Litorilinea sp. | reverse complement strand
CAATAGAGCCAATGTCCCTGGCCGCGGCCCACTGCGCGGTTTCTCCCTTTTTGCTGTGGCAATGGTCGCGGCAAGAGCCAACGGAAAAGAGCGTCCATGCGAATCACATTTTACGGCGCGGCCCAGGAAGTCACCGGGTCCATGCATTTGATCGAGGTCAACGGTCAGCGCATCCTGCTCGAGTGCGGCCTCTATCAAGGCCCGCGCGCCGAAACCTACGACCGCAATCTCAACCTGCCCTTTGACGCCGCTTCCATCGACACGGTCGTGCTCAGTCACGCCCACATCGATCACTCCGGCAACCTGCCTAACTTGGTCAAGCAAGGCTACACCGGGACCATCTGGTGTACGGCGGCGACGCGCAACCTCTGTGCCTACATGCTCATGGACAGCGGCCACATCCATGAAATGGACGTGGAGTACGTCAACCAGCGCCGCGCGCGGCGTGGCGAACCGCCGGTCGAGCCGCTCTACACACGCGCCGATGCCCAGGCTTGCCTGGAGCAGTTTGTCGGCGTGGGTCTGCATCGCCCGCTGACCATCGGCGACGGCGTGAAGCTGACTTACTACCACGCCGCCCATATCTTGGGGGCCGCCCATGTCGCGCTGGACATCGACGACCACGCGACCGGCCAGCAGCGCCGTCTGCTCTTTAGCGGCGACATCGGCCGCACGACCAGCGCCCTGCTGGCCGCGCCGGAGCCGGTCGGCGACGCCGACATCGTGATCATGGAGAGCACCTACGGCGACCGCCTCCACGAGGAATACTTGAGCACCCGGCGCACACTCCGCGATGTGGTCAACCGGACGGCCCGGCGCAGCGGCAAGGTCATCATCCCGGCCTTCGCCGTGGGCCGCACGCAGGAGATCGTCTACAACCTCAACCTACTCGACGCCAGCGGCGACATCCCCGACCTGCCCGTCTTTGTAGACAGCCCGCTGGCGGTGGATGCGACCGACGTCTTCCGCTTGCACCCGGAAGCCTGGCGTTCCGAAGTCCAGGAGTTCTTGCTTGACGACGACCGGCGCAGCCCCTTTGACTATTCCGACCTGGAATATGTCCGCGAGGCGCGGCGCAGCAAACAGCTCAACTCGCGCCCAGGCCCGCTGGTGATCATTAGCGCCAGCGGGATGGCCGAGTCCGGGCGCATCCTGCATCATCTGAAGAACAACATCGAGTATCCGCAGAACACCATTCTGTTGGTGAGCTTCATGGCCCAGGATACCTTGGGCCGCAAGCTCAAGGACGGGATGAAGCAGGTCAAAATCTTCGGCGACGAATACGACGTGCGCGCCGAAGTCGTCTCCGTGGACGGCTACAGCGCCCATGCCGACCAAGCGGAACTGGTGGCGTGGGCCGGGCAGTTTCGCCGGGATCGCCTCAAGCAACTCTTTTTAGTCCACGGCGAACCTGGGCCAATCGACACCCTGGCGACCAAACTGACCGAGGCGGGCATCGGCCCCGTCACCGCGCCGGTGCGCGGCCAGAGCTTCGATCTGTAGGCGGAATGATCAAATCAAACAACATCGCCATATCTTTTTGGGGTTGCGAGCGTCGTGCATAAATAGCAAGCCTAGATCTTGACCAAAGCCCCGCACGGGTGAGGTTCTTCGATGAGCTTTGACGGTCTGCAACAAAAGGAGCTTCGTATGCGATACACTCGTCCGGGCACACGGTGGGCGCGGCGATTAGCGGTGACGTTGGTGACGGCGCTCATGCTGGTCGGGCTCCTGACGCCTGCCGTTGCGGTCGCAGCCCCGGCGCAATCCCGCTATGGCGAAGACGAATGGGCGCGGGGCTATACCGTGCGTCCGGGCGACTCGCTGGCCGAGATCGCCATGCAGGTGGGCGTGACGCAAGAGGCGCTCATGCGCGCCAACGGCATCCGCAATGCCAACCTAATTTATGTGGGCCAACAACTGGTGATTCCCGAGATGGATTGGGGCATGGGCACGGGCGGGCCGGAGTGCGCCGACTACTACACCGTGCACCGCGGCGACACGCTCTCCAGCATTGCCCTGTTCAATGGGCTGGAGACGTGGGCGCTGGCGCGCGCCAACGGCATCTATGACCTCAACGAAATCTATGTGGGACAGACCCTGTGCATCCCCGGTCACGGCGATATGCCGATGCAGGGCGAGTGGCGGGAGCCGGAACCCGAGCGCGGTTGGGACGGCCCCGCCGAGCCGGATTGGTCCATGCCGGGCGACGATCATGGCATGTACGGCCCGGTGGAACCGGACATGTACGGCCCGGTAGAACCGGATTGGTCCATGCCGGCAGACAATCGCGGCACAGGCGGCCCGGTAGAACCGGATTGGTCCATGCCGGCAGACAATCGCGGCATGGATGGGCCGGTGAATCCTGACCGCGGCATGGGCGGCCCCGTGGCGGGCGACCCTGACCGCGATGGCCCCGTCAACCCGGATCGCGGACAGGGCGGCCCCATGCCCGAGCCGAAGCCCGGCGAGTGGATGGGACCCGACCAGCCCGGCGGCCCGGAGCAGGGCGGCCCCTCGCACGGCGGCCCCATGCGCGCCGACGAATACTGGAAGGGCACTTATTTCAACGACAAGTACTTCGCCGAGTTCGCCCTGGAGCGCAAGGACCTGGACGTGAACTTCAACTGGTTCACGGGCAGCCCCTTCAGCGACATGGCCCAGGACCGCTTCAGCGTGCGCTGGGAGAAGATCGAGTACTTCAAGGGCGGCCACTATCGCTTCTTTGCCATCGCCGATGACGGCGTGCGCGTGCTCGTGGACGACCAGACCATCATCGACGCCTGGAAGATTCAGCCCGCCACCGAATACAAGGCGGACCTGTTCCTGGGCGAAGGGCTGCACAAGCTGGTGGTCGAGTACTACGAGGAAGCCGAAGACGCCCAAATTCGCGTCTACTGGGAGCCGTTGCGCAAATAGCTCACACCCCGTTAGGGTGAACCGATACCGATGACACCGTAGACGCACGCCCACCGTGGCGTGCGTCGAAGTTTTCGTACGTGTCCGGCGCTCAGGCCGCGCCGCCCACGTCTGCCAGATAGCGGTCCAGGGCAGCTTGCACGTATCCCCCGGCGGCGTCCATCGCCACCGCACGAATGTGGGCCAACACCGAGCCGGCCAACGCCGCCACCGGCGCGCCCGCCGGTCGCAGTTCCAGCAGCGCCAACACGGCCTGCACATACTCGTCCAGGAGGCTGCGCCGTCCCGCAAAATACAAGGCGCGGCGCAGATAGCCCGCGCTCACGTCGCCTTCTCCCTGCGCGGCGGCGATGCGCGCCAGCAGCAGCACCCCGCGCACATGCGTAAACGGGAAGCGGTTGCCGGGATCGTTGACCGCGGCCTCCAGCTGCCCCATCGTGCCGGCCAACTGTCCGCGCGCCACAGCCACCGCGGCCAGCCCAATCGCCGCCGCGTTGCGATAGTTCTGGAAGGCCGGTCGCATCGCCAGCCCGGCCATCACCCGCTGCAGCCGGGCCTCGGCTTCGTCCACGCGCCCTTGATGCACATCGAGAAACGCGCCGGTGATCTCCGGCCACAGCTTGGCGATGTCGCTGGTGGTATGGGGAACCTGTTGGGTGGCCGCGCGCTGCTGCTCGGCGAGGCGCTGACTCTCCGCTTGATCGCCCATCACCCGCGCCACCATTGCCAACTGGTGATAGGCATTGGCGGCCAGCGAAGGCTGCGCTGTGTCCAACGCCAGTTCGGCCGCGCCCTCCAGACAGCGGGCGGCGTCCCGCATCTGCCCCTGCGCCAACAGCGTGCACCCATAATCGTAAAGCGGCAGCACGGCATAGACCGGGTCAAGCAGACGCAGCAAGTCCGCCCGCGGCTCCGGTACGGCGGGCGGCGCAGGCACATAGGCCGTCCACGCCGGCGTCTCCTCCGGGACATCCAGGCTGTAGATCAGATGACGGCGGGCGATCAGATCGCGAACCACGCCCGACCCGCCGTGCGCGTCGTCGCTCTGGCTCAACTTGGCGTGGAGTTCGGCCACCAGTTCGTTGCTTTCGCGTTGGCGTCCGAGCGAGGTCATCACCAGCGTCACCCGATTGAGCGTCGTCAGCATGAGGTCGCGATCGCCCTGCGCCGCCGCCCACGCGTGCAGGCGGCGGAAGGTCGCGGCCACCCCGTCCGGGTCGACCAGCCCCTCATACGCCAGCCCCAGCCCCTGGTAAGCGCGGCGGATGAAGTCGGACGGCCCGTCGCGCAGGACGGCCAGCGCGGTCAGCGCCGCCTCAAACTGGTCCACGGCCTGGTGGAAACCAAAGCT
>CAYJQA010000508.1:0-4271 GCA_964372065.1 uncultured Litorilinea sp. | reverse complement strand
TTCCGCGGCGGTTCCGGTCTTTCCTCTTGCCTGTTCGATAATACTAGCGGCGGTTAGAAAACCGCCGCTACGGTAAAGCTCACGAAGTGGTGCGAAGCACTGCGCAGCGAAGCATCCCGGCGGACGCAAGGGATAACCGCGTTACGCCTTATACCCGAAGCGGCGCAACAGCGCCTTGCGCGCGGCGATGTCCGCGTCGCTCTCGAGGCCGCGCGACTTCATCCCGTCCACCACACCCAGAATGGCGCGGCCCAGTTCGGTTTCGGCCAAGATGACCTCGGTCGGGTTGGCTGTCGCGCAGTAGATGCGACAGACCTCGGCGACATGCTGCACGGTCTTGAGCACGTTGATCGGGTAGAAGCCTTCGCCCAAAAAGATGATAAAGCTGTGACCCGCGGCCAGCGCCAGCGCGTTGCGCTGCGCCAGTTCGATCATGGCGTCGTCGGTCCCGCTCCAGCGGACCAGCGCCGGGCCGGACGCCTCGCAGAAGGCCAGGCCAAACTTGATGCCGGGGACCGCGCCCACCAACGCCTCGTGGACGTCTTCCACCGTCTTGATAAAATGGCTGTGGCCTAAGATGAAGTTGATCGCTTCCGGTTTTTCGATACTCACCGACAACAGATTCATGCGTCCCTCCCGCGTCGAAAGTCCGGCGGCCGGCAATTGTCGCACAGACCGTAAAATTCCAACAGATGGCTTGTGACAAGAAATCCGAAGCGGTCGCCTAACTCCTGCTTCATTTGATCCGCCACACACTCGTCAAAATCAATCACGCGGCCGCACGCCGAACAGACCATGTGATGATGGTCGCCGTCGGCGCGGATGTAGGTCGGCCCAAACTCGCCGACATAGATGGGGCGCACAATGCCCAACTGCGTCAATAGCTCCAGCGTGCGATAGACCGTCGCCCGCCCCAGCGCGGGGTGAATGTCTTTCGCCAGGTCCAAGATCTCGTTGGGATTGAGATGTTCGCCGCGGCCCTCGATCACTTCCAACACCGCCAGGCGCGGGGGCGTGATCTTGTAACCATGACGGCGCAGCCGTTCGACCAGTTCATCATGCGTCATGCGTCGTCCTCCTCGAATGTCCTCCTCGATCGCACGGGAGCTACCGGCTCAGGGGACCCACTGGGGCCGCTGGCCGGGTCGCGCCGCCTCCCACGCCTCGCCGGTCGCCACCTCCATCACCCATACCGAGATGGTCACCGCCGGCCCGCGCAACGGATAGCGATGATAGAGCAAATAGCGTCCGTCCGGCGACCAGACGGGCAGGCCGTGGTCGACCTCCATGTCGAGCGTCAGGGGCCGGGCGGCGGAGCCGTCCGCGGCCATCACCCATAGCTGCTTGCCCATGCTCTGATGCGGCCCGGTCAGTTCCTTGCGCCGGAAGGCCAACCATGCGCCGTCGGGCGACCAGGCCGGCGAGCTGTCATCTACCTCAAATTCATGGACGCTCAGGTCGCGGCGAGTGTCGTTCACCGGGTCTACGGCAAAGAGATGGACGGCATAGACCGCGCTGTCCGGGACCATCTCGCTCAACACGACCTCGGTACGCACCGGATGCCAGACCGCGGCTTCGCCCGTGGTGGTGGGATAGAAGCGGGTCGTGCCGTCACGTACATTATAAACCCCCACGCCGCCCAAATCCGGCGAAACGTAGCTCAACCAAACCCCGTCCGCCGACCAGCGCGGCTCAAAGCCGAGTTGCTGATCGTCCGCGAATACCTGTGCGGCCGCCCCGTTCGCCAAGTCCAGCAGCCACAGCCGCGGCGGGCTGACCACCGGCGACGCCAGGTCCGAGGCGTTACGCCGGGAGAAGGCCAGCAACCGGCTGTCCGGGCTAAAGGCAACGCTGTTGCACGCGGCCTGGGGACAGGCATACAGCAAAACCGGCGCTGTACTGCCGGGCGTCAAGGTCCACAGATCGCTCGTCCCGTCGGCGGCCAGCAGGGAGAAGACGATCTGCCCCGTGCGGCCGTCCACGCCAAAATCCCAGATGCCGAAGTCGGCGTTGGTAACGGCTTGCGGCGCAGCCAACGTCACCGCGTCCGGCCCCAGATTGGCCGCGGCCAGCATGAGTTGCTCGTGGCGCTGGGCGTCTACCACCGAATAGACGATGCTGGTGTGGCCGGTGGTAAAGCGCCACATCACCGGCGCCAACAGACGCCGCCCGGTGCGCCCGCTGAGACCGGCGTCCAGGCGCGCCGCGTAGGTGGTGTCGGGAGCCAGCCCCGTCGCCGGGGTGAAGATCAGGGCGTCACTCTCCAGCCGCACCGTGCCGGTCAGCGGCGGGTCGAAAGTCAACTGAGGTGAGTCTGCGGCGTCGGCGCGCAATGCCTGGTCAAAGCGCACATGAATCAGTGTGCTTGACGACACGCCCACGGCATCGGCGGGCGGCGACAGCGTCGTCACGCGCAGCCCCACTTGGTCGCCGCGCCACACGACGCCCAGCAGCGCCAACAGCGTCGCGGCCATGAGCAGCCACACGGCTCGGTCAAAACGGCTTGGCATGGCGGTGGCCCGGCTAGGGATAGAGATAGGGCTGCTGTGGCTGCGCGACCGGCGTCACGGCGTGCGCGACCAGCACCGGCGGACGCCAGGCCTCCAGTTGGCTGGGCGCAAAGACGCCCTGCACCTCCACCCATTGGTCATTCGCCAGGGTGACGCCCGCAGGCGGGCGCACCACCAGCCCGACCACCGCGGCGTCGGCCACACAACAACTTACCACAAAGCGCGTCGCGACAAAGTACTCTTCGCCATACTGCGGGTCATGGTAGACAAAGCCGACGATGCGCGCCTCGGTGCCGCTCAACCCATTGTAGTCGCTGGTCGCCTGGAAGGTGCGCCACCAGTCCAACAGATTGCGTTCGCCGGCGGCCTTGCTCGCGGCGGTCTTGACCGACTGGGGCAGCGCCGAGCTTTCCAAGCTCAGATTCACCTCGCGGTTGCCCAGCGCGGCCACGCCCAGTGGCTGTGACGGAACCAGCAGCCCCAACACGATCGGCAGCGCCACCAGGACAAAGCCCCCCCAGGTTAGCCCGTGATCATGGCCGTGGTCCTGGTCGTGGTCGTGGCCGTGATGATCGACGCCGAGATCGCGGCGGAATTGGTAGGCCAGCCCCACCCCGATCAGCCCCACCATGCCAAAGACCGTCAACCCCATGAACTTCTCGTTGATGTAGTTATAGAGCGTGCCGTTGGCGAGTTTGCCATAGAGGAACAGCCCGGTCCCCACCAGCAAGATCGCCTTGAGCATGTTTTCCAGACGTGGATAGCGCATCACTCAGATTCCGAGATTCAGATTCCAGAACACGCCGAGCAGCAGCGTCAACAGCAGCGGCAGCAGTACGAGATAGCCCACCGTGCGGCGACGGAAGACGCCCAAGAACATGAGCGAACTCTTGATGTCCACCATCGGCCCAAAGGTGAGGAAGGAAATAAGCGCGCCGGAGGTAAAGGTCCCGGCAAAGGCCAGCGCCACAAACGCGTCGACGGTAGAGCAAACGGAAAGCACGAAGGCCAACGCTTGCAGCGCCATGACCGACACGACCGGCCCTTGCCCAATGGCAAGCAGCGCCGACTGCGGGACGATCGTTTGCATCCCCGCGGCCAAGAGCGAACCGGCGACCAGATAGCGGGCCATGTCGATGAAATCGTCGCCCGCGGTAATCAACGCCTGGTGAACGCGTTGCTCCACCGGCAGCTTGGGCGCCGGACCGTGGTCCACGTGGCAACATGCCGCCACATGGGCCGCGTTCACCGCCGGCAGCAGCACTTCTTTGGGCTGCGCCAGATGAAAGACCAGCGCCACCACCGTCGCCACCGTAATGCTGCCCAGCACGCGCCCCCACAGTACCGGCCCCCAGCCGAACGCGGCATAGGTGCTGACCATCACCACCGGGTTGACCACGGGTGCGGCCAGCAGGAAGCCCACCCCAATGGACATGGGCAGCCCCTTTTCGTAGAGCCGCCGCGTCACCGGGACGACGCCGCACTCGCACACAGGAAAGACCAGGCCCAGCAGCGCGCCGGAGAGCGCCGCGGGCAGCGCCCGTTTGGGCAGATAGCGCTCAATCATGCTCTGGTCCACAAAGACGGCGATGAAGCCGGAGACCACCGACCCGGCCAGCAAGAAGGGCGCGGCCTCGATGAAGATGCCCAGGAAGATGGTGACAAAGGTATGCAGCCGCTGTTGCAGAAAGAGGCGGCCGCCGCCGGAGGTCAGCGCATCAGCCAGGACGGCGGCCAGCGCCAGCCCGACCAGACCGATGG
>CAYJQA010000507.1:0-4274 GCA_964372065.1 uncultured Litorilinea sp. | reverse complement strand
ATAGCGCGGCGATCCTTTGAAAATACTGGTCGCCAAGGGCGTGCCCTGGCTGCCCAGCAGCACCGAGAAGTAGCCGGAGGACACGGGCACGTTGTTGTGCGTCTCGCTCCAAACCTGGTTGCCGCCGGACGAAGCATCCCAGATGCTGAACTGCAGCGTCACCGTGCTGCTGATGGGGTTGCCGCCGCTGTCGGTTAGGTAGCCCTGATAATTGACCCGTTCCGGGGCGTAGTTGGTCGCCAAGACATCGGCCAGCAAGCGGCCCGCCCCTGTTAGCGCGGCCAATGCCAGAACGGCGCCAAGGATCGTCAGAATCACGATGCGGTGGTTGCGGTTCATTAATGTTCTCCTTTGGTGTTGCATAGCTGTCGAACGAACTGTGTGGCAGCGATGAGGCAACAATGAAGAAACATCGGGCATCGCGCCGGTGGACCTAATTTCTCCAGATACTTTATCCCTGCGGGGAGCACACGAGACTATACGCTGTTATCCGTTTCCAGTCAACTCGGTATTTTTGGGGCCGGCGGAGCAGGGCGGGGAGGCGGCGGGCGCGCCGCTTATGGCTCCGGTGGAAAGATCAGATACCAGTAGAGCGCGACTTCGTCCGTTTCCGGGTCCAGCCCTTGATACAGCCGCCGGTCGAAGCCACCCAACTCAAAGCCGCAGTGCTGGTAGAACCGGCAGGCAGCGACGTTGTTGTTTTGGGTTTCGAGCATGACGCCGGGCAGACGGCGCGCTTTGGCCCATTCCACCCCGCCCGCGTTGCGCGCGGCCCCCACCCCGCGCCGCCGGTAGGCGGCGTCTACGACGATGTCTTCCACATAGGCGTAGCGATTCCAGTTGCGGCGCAGCCTGATCTCGCCGGCGATCGCGCCATCCATATAGGCGAGCAAGACCGTTTGATCGGGGTGGTCGATATAGGCGTGATAGTCGACCGGCTCGACCGCGTAGTGCTTCTGATGGGGCGGCGTTGCCACCACGGTGAACTGAATCACGTTATCCGCGGCGGCAAGGACGAGCTTGGCGTCCACCGTAAACACGCCGTCGCAGCGCCCCGCGTCGGTCAGATTGGCCTGACTGATGGCGGCGATGGTGATCGGCATATTAGGCGACGGCTTCCCCGGCCAGACGCGCCGCGGCCACCGGTCGTTGGGCGCGGCGCAGCAGCACCCCGACGACCAGATTGCCCACGAGCGCCGCGCCGACCATGCCCGCCAGCATGACGGTGAGCATGGTGACGCGTTCTTCCGCGCCTGGCGCGCCGACGCGATAGCCGAGCACATCCATGAGCAGGGCCACGGCGAGAAACGCCAGCCCGGCGGCCACTCCACCGCGCAGCGCCAGGCGCGCGGCCAGCCCCGCGCCGCCCAGGGCCGCGCCCAACGCGCCTGCCGCGATCCCCGCCACGCCCAGCGCGGTCAGCGCAAACGACCCCATAAAGATTTGATGGATGGGGATGCTGCGGACGTGGAACCAGACCAGCTTTTGTTCCAGTTCGTTGAGCGCGAGGATGGCGACCCAAAAGGGGATCGCCACACCCAGCGCGCCGGCCACGCCCACCCAACGCTGCGCCGTGTGGCCCGTCAGCCGCGCCAGCGAGACCGCCCAGATCGCGCCCGCCGCGGCATGCACCAGCGTAAACGCGACCGGCAGCGGCCAACTCGCAAAGTCCGGCTCCATGCCGAAGGGGATGCTCAGCCCCGCGGCCGCCAAGATCGTCGCGGGGAGCGCGGCGACAAGCCACAGCCCACAGAGGGCGCATCGAAAAGGCAAAGGGGTGTTGGCAAACCAACGCGACATACGGTGTCTCTCCTTGTCTGCACGGACAGCGTCCAGGCGAGGCCACGTGGGCCGCAGCGATGATCGTGCGATCATCGCATAGGACAGGTGATTCGTAAAGAAGCAGAATTGACAGCCCTTTTGAATCCTCCTATAATCGGTTCACGATTTTTATTAGTTAATTCATAAAAATTCACCATGCAAACATTTTGCGGTCTTACCACCGATGGTATGCTGGAATATCTGGCAGCCATCTATACCCTGGCGCAGGCGCAGGAGCGGGTCACGACCAGCGCGCTGGCGGACAAGATGTGCGTGTCGCCGCCCGCGGCCAGCAGCATGCTCAAGCGGCTGCAAGATTCCGGCTTTGTCGACCGTTCCAACGCCGACGGGATCACGTTGACCGAGCAGGGGGTATTGGCCGCGCTACAACTGATCCGGCGGCGGCGGTTGCTGGAAGTGTTTCTCATTCAAGTCATGGGCTTTACCTGGGACCAGGTGGACACCGAGGCGCAGCGGCTGGAACATGCCGTCAGCGCCTCCTTTGAGGAGCGCATGGACCGGCTGTGCGGCTACCCCACCCACTGTCCCCACGGCGACCCCATCCCGCGGGCAGATGGGACCATGCCCGACGAGCGGCTGTGCCCGTTGACGGCGCTCGCGCCGGGGCAGCACGGCACGCTGCGCCGCGTCGCCAACCATGAGCCGAGTGTGCTGCGCTATCTGAGCCAACTCAAGTTGACGCCGGGGTGCGAGTTGCGTCTGGTGGACCTCGCCCCCTTTAATGGCCCGGTGACGCTGGAGTTACTCAACGTGACCAACGGCGTGGCCGGTCACCGCCCCACACAAATCCTGGGGAGCGAATTGGCCGAAAAGCTCTTTGTCCGCCCCCAAGCCTGACCCATTGCCCATGAAGGCGACGCCCAAGCAGGCGACCATCACCTACACGGCCGCGGGCGGCGTGGTGATCCACGCCGGTCGCGTCTTGTTGTTGGACCGGCCCGACCGTAACGAGATCCGCTTGCCCAAGGGCCACGTGGACCCCGGCGAGCGCGTCGACCAAACCGCGCAGCGCGAGACCGTCGAGGAGACGGGCTATGCCGACCTGGCGATTGTGGCGGATTTGGGCGAACAGGTGGTGGAGTATGACTATGCGGGCCGCCACTATCGGCGCACCGAGCACTACTTCCTCATGCGTTTGCTGGGCGACGGGCAGCAGCCGCGCCCGCCCGGCGACCAGGCCCAATTCCACCCGATTTGGGTGGATCTCGCCGAAGCCGCAGCCTTGCTCACCTACGCCGACGAGCAAGACATTGTCCGGCGGGCGATCGCGGCCTACCGGCCGGAGGCGTAGACGAACGTCGCCGACCCCTCTGGTAGCGGTCGCTAGCGCGGTTTAGGGCTGGGGCGCAACGACCTGGCGCGCGGGTTGGGTCTGGACGTTGAGCCAGAGTAGCGCCGCCTGGAACTGGCGGTCCTCGTGCAGCCGCACGGCGGCGGCATCCAGGTCTTCCAGCAGAAACGCGTTCATTATCTCGACGGACGTTTCCTGCTCGATGAGCATGTCGGGCCGGATGCCCTGCCCCTTGATCAGCGCATAGTCGGGCGTCAGCCAGTTGGTGACGCCCAGCCGCAGCACCGACCCGTCGCTCAAGGTGAAGGGGCGCAGGACGGTCCCCGTACCCACGGTAGACATGCCCACCAGCTTGGCGCGGTCATTGGCCTGGAGCGCCCCGGCGACAATCTCGGCGGCGCTGGCCGACCCCTGATTGATCAACACGACCAGCGGCGCTTCGCGGCCCAACCCCTCCCCCTGCGACCGATAGGTGGTGACATTGCCGCGTGCATCCTTTTCGTGGAGGATGATCGCGCCCTCCGGCAAGAACTGGGACGCGACGCGCAGCGCCTCTTGCAGATAGCCGCCGGGGTTATTGCGCAGGTCGAGCATGATCCCGCTGACGGGACGCCCGGCCGCGCTCTCGGCGTTGATGGCCTGGAGGATGTCGCGCAACTCGCGGCCGGTGTCCCCGGCAAACTGGGTGATTTGGACATGCGCCAGGTTGGTGCCGGGGATGCGCGACCAAATGACGCTCTCGATGTCGATGTGCCCGCGGGTGATGCTGACCTCCACCGGCGCGTCGGCTTCCGGGTGAATCACGGTGAGCTCCACCGCCGTGCCGGACGCGCCGCGGATGCGCGAGATGACTTCCCATTCGGCCAGGCCGGTAATCTCTTCGCCATCCACGGCCAGCACAACATCACCGGCGACGATGCCCGCAGCTTCGGCGGGTGAGCCGTGGATGGGTGCGACGATCACAAACTGCCCCTCTTCAGAGGAGACATAGGCCCCGATGCCCTCAAAGGAGCCTTCCAGCGCGCTGGCTTGCTGTTCGGCCACGTCGGGCGCGAAGAAGACGGTGTGGTTCTCGTCGCCCAGCGAACTGAGCATCCCCTGGATCGCGCCATAGGTCATGGTCTGGAAATTCACCCGGTCG
>CAYJQA010000506.1:0-4276 GCA_964372065.1 uncultured Litorilinea sp. | reverse complement strand
GGCCCAGGGCTACTTGGGCAAGGGCATCTTCGGCACGCACAAGAACCTGGAGATCGTCGTCCATCGCGGCGCGGGCGCGTACGAGTGCGGCGAAGAAACCGCGCTGCTTACGAGTCTGGAAGGCAACCGCGGCCACCCGCGTATGAAGCCGCCCTTCCCGGCCGTCGAGGGCCTCTACGCCAAGCCCACCATCGTTAACAACGTCGAGTCCATCTGCAACGTGACGCACGTCATGCGTCATGGCGTAGACTGGTACAAGGGCTTCGGCACCGAAAAAAGCCCCGGTATGCGCATCTTCTGTCTGAGCGGCAACGTGAAGTATCCGGGCCTCTACGAGTTGCCCCACGCCGTGTCGCTGCGCGACTTAATCTACACCTACGGCGGCGGTCCGGAGGTCGAGGGGGCGGGCGTCAAGGCCGTCGTGCCGGGCGGCCTCTCCATGAAGCTGCTCACCGCCGATCAGATCGACACGGCGCTGGACTACGAGGCCGTGGGCGCTGCCGGATCGGCGCTCGGCTCCGCGGGCATCATCGTCATCGACGAGCGCGCCTCCATGGTCGAGGTCGCCCGCCGCACGCTGGCCTTCTATCGCGAGGAAAGCTGCGGCAAATGCACGCCCTGTCGCGAGGGGACCGGCTGGCTGGAGAACATCCTGCTGCGCATCGAGGCCGGCGGCGGTCGCGAAAAAGACTTGCAGGTCATGGAGCACATCACGCGCTTCATCTCCGGCAAGAGCTTCTGCCCCTTTGGCGACGCCGCGGTCTGGGGTCTGCAAAGCAACCTGGCTAAGTTCCGCGGCGACTTCATCGCCCACATCGGCCAGACCAACCCGGAGGAGATCGGCCCCATCATCCCCATCCGGCCCATTTATCGGCCCGACGAAGGCAGCGCCAGCGTCCTGCGCGACAGCACGCTCCAGTCCATCGGCGAATCGCCGCTGCATCGCGACCATATCGTCGGCGACTGAGCGCCGGTGACGGAATCCGCACGCATCGCACGACTGAGGGGAATCAGGTAACAAGCCCGTATGAGCGATCAAGTCACCCTTACCATAGACGGCCAACAAGTCACCGTACCGCCCAACACGCTGGTGGTGGATGCCGCGGCGGCCCTCAAGATTGAAATTCCCGTCTTTTGCAGCCATCCCAAGCTCGACCCGGTGGCCTGTTGTCGTATGTGTTTGGTGGAGATCGAAGGCCCGCGCGGTCCCGTGCTCCAGACCGCCTGCTCCGTACCCGTGCGCGAAGGCATGGTCGTCCACACCGACAGCGACCAGGTCAAGGCCACCCAGGAAGCCAACCTGGCCTTTATCCTGCTCAACCACCCGCTGGACTGCCCCATCTGCGACAAGGGCGGCGAATGCCCCTAGCAGGACCAGACCATGCCTTATCGCCCCGGCATCAGCCAGTTGGTGGAGCCGAAGCGCCGCAAGCAAAAGCACTATCTGATCTCCGACACCATCGTCTTGGATCAGGAGCGCTGCGTCGTCTGTTGGCGCTGTATCCGCTACCTGGAAGAATGGGAAGACAAACCGCAACTCGGTCTCTTTGAGCGTGGCGGCGAGACGCTGATCGACATCCAGCCCGGCCGGCCCGTGGATGCCAAGACCGGCGGCAACATCATCGACGTCTGCCCCGTGGGCGCGCTGACCAACCGGGTCGCCCGCTTCGCCTACCGCCCGTGGGAAATCGAGCGCACCGCCAGCATTTGCACCCACTGTGCCATGGGCTGCAACATCCGCATGGACTCGCGCACGCACACGCTGCGCCGCATCGTCGGCCGCGAAAACATGCAGGTGAACGACCAGTGGATCTGCGACAAGGGCCGCTTTGCCCACGGTTGGGTCAACGCTGCGGACCGGCTCACCACGCCGCTGGTCCGCAAGGACGGCCAATTGGTCCCCGCGACCTGGGCCGAGGCGATCCAGTACGTCGCCGACCGGTTGGCCGCCGTCAAGCAGCAGCACGGCCCCAACGCCATCGGCGGCATCGGCAGCGCCAAGCTGTCCAACGAAGCCAACTACGTCTTCCAACGCTTCTTCCGCCAGGTAATCGGGACCAACAACCTTGACCACCGCGACGGTAGCCAGGTCGCGGCCTTGCCCGGCGGGCTGCCCAGCCTGGCCGACGTGATGAAGCCGCAGTATGGCCCCAACCCTAAGGTGGACACCGTCTTCCTCTTTGGCGTGGACCCCAGCGAGGAGTTGCCCGTCTTGGACGTACACCTCAAGCGGGCCGTGCGCCGCGGCGGGGCCAAGCTCATCATCGCCCACCCGCGCCGGGTCGAGTTGACCCGCTACAACGGTCCCTTCCTGGGTTATCGCCCCGGCAGCGAGGCCACCCTGCTCAACGCGCTGACCCAGCACGCGCTGGCCCTCAGCGCCGGCGACAAGCCCCGCCCCGCCGCGATGATGGGCGATGTCCCGGATGCGCAGCTGATCGACCTCTGTGGTGTGGACCCGGCCGCGGTCAAGGCCGCCGCCGAACTGCTCGCCAAGAGCACGTCCGCGCTCATCATCTACGGCCCGTTGGCGGCCCGCGGCGAAAACGGCGAGCAAGTCCGCCACGGTCTCACCAACCTGGCCCTCGCCACCGGCCACTATGACCGGCTGGCCTACGTCGGTCTGGAAGCCAACAGCCAGGGTGCGCGCGATATGGGCGTCCTGCCCGACCAACTGCCCGGCCATGCCGCGCTCACCGACGCTGCGGCCCGCGCCCGGCTGGCGGAGCTGTGGGGCGTCGAGCCGCCCACCCGGCCCGGCTTGGGCTATCAGCAGATGCTCGACGCCGCCGGCGACAGTATCAAGGCGCTCTATATCATGGGGGCCAACCCGGCCACCGAGCGCCCCACCTGGGCCGCCAACTTGGATAAGCTGGACTTGCTCATCGTCCAAGAGCTATTCCTGACTGAGACCGCGGCCAAAGCCGACGTGGTGTTGCCCGCGCTCAGTTGGGCCGAAGCCGACGGGACCTTTACCAACCTGGAGCGCCGCGTCCAGCGCGCGCCCAAGGCCGTCCGCAACCCGGACAGCAAAGCCGCCGCCGACTGGATGATCCTCGACCACCTGGCGAACCGGCTGGGCAGCAATTGGCCTTATGCCGGTGAGCACGCCATCACCCACGAGATTACCGCGGCTGCGCCCGCCTATGCCGGGCTGACCTGGGATGCCCTGGGCGACCAGGGGGCACAGTATGACGCCGCGTCCGTCCGCCCGCAGGGAGCCTATGCCCCGGCCATGCAGGGCGAGTTGCCGGCCCACGAGGACGGCGCGTTTGCCCTGGTCGGCGGCACGGTCCTCTATGACGGCGGCAGCCTCTTTGCCCTCACCAAGCAAATGCAAGCCATGACCTTTGGGGCGCGCGTGGGCTTCAACCCGTCCGACGCCGCCAAGCTCGGTCTGGCGGACGGGGCCGAAGTGGTGGTGCGTAACGCACATGGCGAATTGACCCTCCAGGCCAAGCTCGACGACCAGGTCCTGCCCGGCACGGTCTGGATTCCCGAAAGTCTGCCCGGTGCGCCCGTGGGCGCGCTATTGAACGGCAGCGATGTGGCCGCCGTTACCGTTCAGCCGAGCCAAGCCTAACCCGGCCGTCGCCCGCGCCACCCACCCTTGCAGGAGTAGGAAGCACGTATGGACTGGCTAAATCTCATCGTCTTCCCGGTCATTCGCTCGATCGTGCTGATCGTCGTCCTGTTGACCGGCTTCGCCTACCTGACTTGGTACGAACGCAAGCTGCTGGCCCGCTTCCAGGTGCGCTATGGCCCCAACCGGGCCGGAACCTTCGGTCTGCTCCAGCCCATCGCCGATGCCGTCAAGGCCATCTTCAAGGAAGAGATCATCCCCAATCAGGCGGACCGCGTGGTCTATCTGTTGGGGCCGCTGCTGGCATTGGTCCCGGCGCTGGTGATCTGGGCCGTGATCCCGGTTGCGCCGGGCACGGCAGCCGTGGCCGACGTCAACATCGGCTTCTTGTGGATTCTCGCCATCGCGGGCGTCGAAAGCTATGGCATCATCCTGGCCGGGTGGAGCAGCAACAACAACTACTCGCTGCTGGGCGCGCTGCGCTCGTCGGCGCAGATGATCTCCTACGAGTTGCCCTTGGGCCTCTTCCTGGTCAGCATCCTGATCTTGGCGGGCGGCTTCAGCCTGGTGGACTTGGTGGAAGGCCAACGCGCCTGGTGGGAATGGCTCTGGCTGTGGGCCATGTTCCCCTTCTTCTTCATCTGCATCCTGGCCGAAACCAACCGTAGCCCCTTCGACCTGCCGGAAACCGAG
>CAYJQA010000505.1:0-4278 GCA_964372065.1 uncultured Litorilinea sp. | reverse complement strand
GGTCGCACCCAGTAGGATCGCGATGGCCGCCAAAAAGCCGGTGATCACGATGCGTCGAACGGATAGGGTTGGGGTAGCGCTCCCCGATTGCATCTTTCGTCTCCTCTGTTGCGCGGTTGTTTCTCGCGTTCTGGCAGGGCCTATTGTACACCAACTCGCGCGGCGGAGAGAGAAGAGAGAGTATCTCACGCAAAGCCGCAAAGAACGCAAAGAAAAGCAGAAAAGGGGTAAGGGTGTCATTCCGCGCCCAAAGGGCACCCGAGTGAGGGATCCCTCCGGTCTGGGTGCGTCGTCCAGAGAGATTCCTCACTGCGTTCGGAATGACATATTCACTATGCCCTTCTTCTTTGCGTTCTTTGCGGCTTTGCGTGAGACTTCTGCCCTCTGCTCTCCCCGCGTGAGCCTTTCCTATGCGCCCAACTCGTGCGCGGCGGGCACACCGTGCAGCCCCGTGGCGGCGAGGACGCCGCGCGTGATGGCGGTCGCGACGATCTCGGCGGCCAGGCTGCCCACCAGCGCGGTCTCGGCGCGCTGCTCGCCCAGGCTGAGCGCAAAGACCACGTCCCCATCTAACGGCGTATGTACCGGGCGGATGGCGCGCGCCAGGCCGTCATGCGCCATTTGCGCCACTTTGGTCACCTGGCTCTTGCTCAAGGCGGCGTTGGTGGCGACCACGACCAGCGTCGTGTTGGTCATGAGTGGCCGGCGCAGGCGCGACCACGCGGCGGGGTTGGCGGGGTCCAGATCGGACGTCGCCAGGTTGAGCACACCGGGAAAGCTGCGCCCGTCCTCGCCGCGCACCCCGGCGATCACCTGGCCGTTGGCCGGGTCCACCACATCACCCCAGGCGTTGACCACCGCCAGCGCCGCGATCACCAGCCCGCCGCCCACCACGCGGGCCGCGCTGCCCACGCCGCCCTTGGTGGCATGGGCCACGCCGCGCAGCTTGCCCACCGTCGCGCCGGTACCTGCGCCAACGCTGCCTTCGGCGACGGGACCGGGGCTCGCGGCGGTGCAGGCGGCATAGCCCGCGGCCGCGTCCGGGCGCACATCGGCGCGGCCGATGATCAGGTCAAAGAGGATGGCCGCGGGTACAATCGGCACGCGTGCCACGCCCACGTCAAAGCCGTGGCCGCGCTCCTCCAGCCAGCGCATCGCGCCGTCGGCCGCGGCCAGGCCAAAGGCGCTGCCGCCCGCCAGCATGATGCCGTGGATACGGTCCACCAAACAGGTGGGCGCGAGCAGGTCCGTCTCACGCGTGCCCGGCGCGCCCCCGCGCACGTCGACGCCGGCGGTCGCGCCGGTGGGGCAAAGGATGGCGGTGCAGCCGGTGGCCGCAACCGCATCGGTCCAGTGGCCCACGGAGAGGCCGGGTACATCGGTCAGGCTGCCCGCTGCGGGCAGAAGCGTGTTCATGGCGTACTCGTTTCGTGGCGGCGTGTGTAAGTTTGGCTTCAACACTACCAGAGCCGCCGCCGAGCGCCAAGCGTGCGGCCGGAGCGCGCGACGACGGCTTTGACCCCGGCTGCGTTCCGCAGCACGGTGATCGACAGATCCTTGGTTGCGACCCGGAAAACCGGAGTATAATAGAGCCAACACGGATGGCTGCAATAGGGGTCGTGGTTTCCTCCGCACGGTCGCATTCATGGCGTTGGATACATGGAGCAGTCTATGGCGGTCCCATCTCTCTCAGCCCGTGTTGCCGGATGGTGCTTTGTTCTATGGTTGGGGCTGCTGACCGCAGCCTGCCAGCCCGTCCACCCCGTTACACCAGTCCCCGCCGCGGCCCTGGCTTTGACGCGCACGGCGCAGGCCACGCCTACCGTGGTGGATCCCACCCAGGTCTTCAAGGTCCCGTTGACGCAGCTCCAGCAGGACGTCCCGGGCGACGCCTTCCTTGACCTGGGTGCGAACCAGTTCCTGGCCCTCTTCCCGGAACTGCGCAGCGCGCCACGGCCGGCGTGGCTGCGCGAGGGTAGCCGCGTGACCTACTATTACCAGCTTGCCGCCAGCTCGTTCAAGTCGCCCGACGAGGACGACGACGACCCAAGCGACGACAAGCCCGGCGTCGGCGGCAACGGCTACATGCAGTATGACCTCGTCGCCCTGGACCGGCGCTATGCCGTCTCGGCGTTCAAGTTATGGTCGTTGAGCACCGTGGGCGACGACGTCACGCCCAGTCTGGTTGTCGCCTCTAGCGGCCGGCCCGGCCTGGGCGACTATTGGATGTCGCCCGATGTCTTGGCTCACGCCGAAGAGGCGGAGGGAATGGTCGTCGAGCGGAGAACCACCGAGGCGGCCGGCACAACATATCACGCCGTCCGTTTCTCCTGGCACGACCCGGGCGTCTCCTATGTTTGGATGTTCGACGAGGAGAGCGGCCTGCTGCTCTTCTATGGCTATGAGATCCTCGACGAGGTCAACGACACGCTCCAGTCGGGCCAGATGATCTTTGCGGACCAGCGCTATCTGGATCTGCCGTGGTCGGGCGGCACGGCCCCGGCCTGGGTGGCGGAGACGCGCACCTTGCCCTATGCCGGCAGCTATGCGGTCTATACATACGGCCCGGCGCCCACCACCCTGGAATATGGCGCGATCGTGACCCTCCGCCGCAGCCGGCCCAAGTGGGCCGAATACACGCTGACCGACTACGTATCCGGCCTGCGCAACACCTCGATCACGCGGGTCACCGGAGCCGCCCAGTTGATCGGGGGCTTCTGGCTGGCGCCCGCTGCACTGGATGCCCTGGCCGGGGAGCCGGTGCGCGATGTGGACCCGGTGACCGGCGTGCAGCTTACCACGGCGACGGGACCGGGCGGCGTCCTTGTGGTGACAGAGGAGGGTGCGCTCTTTCGGAGCAAGGCCACTTATGATGGCGACAGCGGCGTACTACTGGCGGCCGAGTTGACGACGCGGGCCGGCGTTGCCACCATTGCGATCACGCTGGAACTGGCCGGCAACGATTAGCTGCACCGGGCGGGCATCACGTCCCCGGCACGGACCAGGAGTGGTATCCTGGATGCGGTCGCATGTGGTCTGGGCCGGGGATATTGCGCTGTAGCCGTCCTGCCTCGACTTGCGATCCGCCCAGGGCATTAGGGCGGGTTCAAGCTGCGATAGGAGATACGCAGTTGAGGTCGTGAGCCGAAGTTGACAGTCACTTGCCGAAGTGACTGTCAACTGAGTGAAGTGCGTAACTCCTATTGCGATAGCACCTAGCCAGCGGCGCGCCATGCGCCGTAGCGCCGCGCACCGTCTGGACCATCCCGGTTGATCCTCTCCCGCCTGCAATCCCCATTGCTCTCGTCTCTCTGCAACTTGAGCGCGCCCCACGACACATTCCGTATCGGGGGATTGGCAGAGCGCGGCGGCTGCTGTATACTGGGCAGCTAGGACACGAGTGATTTCCCGGCGAGTGTGCATTCTCCCACGTGACTTTGCCGCCCGTCTGGCCGGCGTCTTGCGCAGTGCTCGATAGATGCCCCTCAACGATATCTGCTTGTTTAGTATCCGCGTCGCCGCGGATCAGTACACCGTTCGGCGGCGCACCTACCACTCATTCTGTAGAACGTCAGTCAACCATGATGGACCACAGGAGATGATACGTATGCAAAAATCGATTTCTCGACGCATGTTCCTCAAGGGCACGGCAATGGCTGGGGCTGGCATGGCGTTGGCCGCCTGCGCGCCGCAGGCTCCTGCCGCGGCTCCCGCCGCGGAAGCGCCGGCCGCCGCGGCTCCCGCGGCCGCGCCTGCGCTGCCGTTTGAAGTCGCGCCGGAAGCCATCAACCCGTTGGGGCTGGAAGCCGGTACCACGGTGGAAGGCATCTTCTTCGAGGGCGGCTATGGCCGTGGCTATCTGGACAACGCGGCCGACATCTTCCGTGCGGTGCATCCTGAGAATCCGATGACGGTCGAAGGCATCCAGCGTGTGGGCGAGCAGTTGCGCCCGCGCTTCATCGGCGGCAACCCGCCTGATGTCATCGACAACAGCGGCGCGGGCAACCTGGACGGCCCCGCCCTGGTGGCTGAAGGCGAACTGCTGGACCTCGCCCCGCTCTTTGCGGCCGCGTCGTTGGACACGCCGGGCAAAACCTTTGGCGAGACCCTCTTCGCCGGCTCGCAGGACACGGGCCAGTTCGACGGCGTCCAGTATTATCTCAACCTGAGTTACACCGTCTCCGGCATTTGGTACAGCAAGAGCCTCTTCGAGGAGAAGGGCTGGACCTATCCCACCACCTGGGATGAGATGCTGGCCTTCTGCGAGCAGCTCAAGAC
>CAYJQA010000504.1:0-4298 GCA_964372065.1 uncultured Litorilinea sp. | reverse complement strand
GCGCCAGATCGAGTGGATCAACCCGCGCATCATCGTCACGCTAGGCCGCTTAAGCATGCAGCGGTGGTTCCCGGACGGTTCGATCACACGCATCCACGGCCAGGTCCGCAACATCGGCCACGGGCGTGTGGCGCTGGCCCTCTTTCATCCGGCGGCGGCGCTGCGTAACCCCGCCTGGAAGACCGACTTCGTCAAGGACATGGGCAAGCTGCCGCCCTTGATTGACCGGGCCAAGCGCGCCAACGACGCCGCCGCGCGCGGCGAGGCACTGCCGGCCGGTGTGCCCCATCCGGGCGACGCCGACTATGTGCCGCCGGCTGACCGCGAATGACCGCGCGTGCGGCACGCGGACAGTCTGCCGCAGCCCACTTTGGACATTTCGGCGGCGATGACCGTCGCCGCCGACTGATGGCATAGATCACGGTTAACACGAGAATCGCCGCCCGCCGCAGTGCGATAGGTCGCACCCCGGCCTGGCGGCCAATGCAAAAAGGAGAATCATGTGTATGGAATCAACCGAACGTAGCGACTCGCGCGCCAAAGGGAACGCGCCGCTGTTGCGCGTCATCCCGTTGGGCGGCATGGGCGAGATCGGCAAGAACATGCTCGCACTGGAGTCGGGCGAGAACTTGCTCATCATCGACGTGGGCCTGATGTTCCCCAGCACCGACATGCACGGCATCGACATCGTCATCCCCGACGCCCAATATGTCTATGACCATCTCGACTGGGTGCGCGGCGTCATCCTCACCCACGGTCACGAAGACCATATCGGCGGTCTGCCCTACGTCATGGACCAGGGCTTGGACGCGCCGGTCTATGCCACGGCGCTGACGCGTGGGCTGCTGGAGGTCAAGCTGCGCGAGCACAAGCTCATGGGCAATGTCGACCTCCGCACCATCACTGAAAACGATGTGCTGGAGCTTGGCCCCTTTACCGTCGAGTTCTTTCACACCTGCCACAGCTTCCCCGACAGCGTCGGGGTCGCGGTCAGCACGCCCGCCGGTCGTGTGATCCACACCAGCGACTACCGCTTTGACCCGACGCCCGTGGACGACAAGCCGACCGAGACGGGCAAGCTGCGCCGCTGGGGCGACGAAGGCGTCCTGCTGCTCTTGGCCGATAGCACCAACGTAGAACGCGAAGGTACGACGCCCAGCGAGCGCACGGTGGAAACCATGCTGGAACGCGCCTTCGGCCAGGCCCCCGGCCGCGTGCTCCTGGCGACCTTTGCCTCCAACCTGGGCCGCGTCCAACAGATCATCAACGTGGCGCGACGGCATGGCCGCCGGGTCGGTGTGGTCGGACGGTCCATGATCAGCAACGTCAAGATCGCCATCAAGCTCGGCTATCTCAACATTGCCGAGGACGAGTTGCTCACCCCGCAAGAGATGGAAGGCTTGCCCTCGCACGAAGTGGTCATCGTCGCCACGGGCAGCCAGGGTGAGCCGACCAGCGCCATGGTGCGCATGAGTCTCGGCGACCACCGCCAGATCACGCTGCGCGCCGGCGACACGGTCATCTTGAGCGCCATGCCCATCCCCGGCAATGAGGAGCTGTTCAACCGCACGGTGGACAACCTGTTCCGCCAGGGCGTCGACGTGCTCTATCACGAACTGGGCAACGTCCACGTCTCCGGGCATGGTGGCCGCGGCGATTATGAGCACATGCTCGAATTGACCCGGCCTACCTATTTTGTCCCGGCCCACGGCGAATATCGCCACCTTGTGCTGCACAGCCGGGTGGCGCAGAGCCGCGGCGTGCCCGCCGAGAACGTCTTCATCCTGGAAGACGGTCAAATCCTAGAGTTCGGCAAGTTTGGCGCTGACGACGAAGTGACCGCCCGCCGCGGCGATGTCCTGCCGGCCGGCCACGTCTTTGTGGACGGCCTGGGCATCGGCGACGTGGGCAATGTCGTCCTGCGCGACCGCCAGCACCTCAGCGAAAACGGCTTCATCGTCTGCATCTTGGCGTTGGACGAGTTCGACGGCGAGGTGCTCTACGGGCCGGAGATTGTCAGCCGCGGTTTCGTCTACATGCGCGAAAATGAAGACCTCATCAAGCGCGCGCAGGAAATCGTGCTCAAGACCATCAAGAAGCGCGCCCCGCAGCAGGTAATGGAAGAGAAGATCAAGGACGCGCTCGCCAATTTCACCTACAAAGAAATTGGCCGTCGCCCGATGGTGCTTCCGCTCGTCATGGAAGTATAGAGCCGGACGCCGTTCGTCGCGTCTTGCGCCCTCCGTGGCGTCCCGGCCTCCGCAGCTTGTCTGCGGGGGCCGTGTTTATGTCTAGTCTGGGCGCTCGCGCTTGCCGCCGACCGCGCCCCATGCTATACTTCACCTGAACGTTTGTTCGGAACCGCCATACCCAACGCTTATGCCTGCGAAACGACGTACCCGCAAATCAAAACAGCGCCTACCCATCGACGAGCTTTTGAGCACGGCCGCGCGCCCTGAAGTGCTGGGTGTGCTGCTGGTGCTCGTCTCGGTCTTTACGCTGCTCAGCCTACTCACACCGGGTGATCCCGGCACGATCACCTTCTGGTGGGTCGAGTTGCTCAAGGGCTGGGTGGGCATGGGCGTCTGGGGCCTGCCCCTAGTGACCGGGGCGTTGGGCCTCTGGGTGGTCATCCGAGCCATCGAACGGATGCCGGATCTGCCCTGGCAGCGACCGGCGGGCAGCGGCCTCTTGCTGCTTGCCTATATCCTGGCGGTCACGCTGCTGATTGACCAAGACCGCCAGGCCGCGGGCGGCGTCGTCGGCGTCTTCCTGGCCGATTCCCTGAACGGGCTGATCGGCCCCTGGGGCGTCTGGTCGGCCGTGACACTGTTCTTCATCCTAGGGCTGGTGCTGCTCACCGACCGCCTGCTGCTGGACCTGGCTATCGACGCTGCGTTCCTAATGCAGCAGTGGTGGGACCAGCGCGCAGCGCGGTCGCCTGCGCCCGCGCTCCAGCCTTCACTGCCCATCCCGTCCGGCGTTGTGCCCTGGTGGAATCACCTCGGCGAACGGCTGCGGCCGCGCCCCCCGCTGCAACTGCCGTCCACACCCAACCTGGTGATGCCCACCGCGCGCGTATCCGCCGCGGAAATGGATCGCGCCGCCCGCCCGGCGGCGAGTCCTCCCCCCGCCGCCGATGCGCCGCGTCTCGCCCGCACCGCGCCGCTGCGCGGCGAAACCGATATCCTCACCCCGCGCATCGTGGGCGGCGCACAGGACTGGCGCTTGCCGCGTCTGGCCGAAACGCTCAACGATTGGGAGCGCCAGGTCGATAGCGACGATCTGATCCGTAAGCAGGGCCGGCTCATCCAGGAAACACTGGCGCTCTTTGGCGTGCCCGCCGACTTTGAGGGCGCGTACAAGGGACCATCCGTTACCCAATACCTGATCAAGCCTGGCTATGTGGAGCGCAACCTGCGCGGCGAGACGCAGCGCGTCAAGGTCAAGGTGAGCAAGATTGCCGCGCTGGCTAACGATCTTGCGCTGGCGCTCGCCGCGTCCAGCGTCCGCATCGAAGCGCCCATCCCCGGCACGAACTACGTGGGCGTCGAAGTCCCCAACCAGGAGTCCAACATCGTTGGCCTCAAGGAATTGATGGAAAGCGAAGCCTTCCAGAACGTCAAGGGCAAGCTGCGGATCGCGTTGGGCGAAGACGTCAAGGGACAACCCATCGTCGCCGACCTGGCGCGCATGCCCCATCTGCTCATCGCCGGCGCGACCGGCTCCGGCAAATCGGTCTGCATCAATTCCCTCATCGCCTGTCTGCTGCTAACGCACACGCCCGACTCGCTGCGTCTGCTCATGGTGGACCCCAAGATGGTCGAGTTGAGCATCTACAACGGCATCCCCCATCTGCTCAGTCCCGTCGTGACCGAAGTAGACCGCGCCGCAGGTGTGTTGTTCTGGGCCGTCAAGGAGATGGAGCGCCGCTATCAGCTATGCAGCAAGGCCAACGCCCGCGACCTGGAGCGCTACAACCAGTACTTGATCAAGCGCGACGAGAAGCCCTTGCCGTTTATCGTCGTCGTCGTTGACGAGATGGCCGACCTGATGATGGCCGCGCCCGAGGACGTGGAGAAGCACATCTGCCGCTTGGCGCAGATGGCGCGCGCCGTGGGAATTCACCTGATCATCGCGACGCAGCGCCCCTCGGTAGACGTGATCACCGGCCTCATCAAAGCCAACTTCCCGGCGCGTATCGCATTTGCGGTCAGTAGCCAGGTCGACAGTCGCGTCATCCTCGACGTGCCCGGTGCGGAACGCCTGTTGGGCCGCGGCGACATGCTCTTCATGGC
>CAYJQA010000503.1:0-4307 GCA_964372065.1 uncultured Litorilinea sp. | reverse complement strand
ATACCACTCCGCCTCTGCCTTATCCCCGGTCGCTTCATATTCCGCGATCGCAGCCTCGATTTCGGCGCGGTTCGCATGGTAATAGGCCAGCGCAGCATGAACCTGGGCCAAGGAAAGATGACCGAATTCGTCGGCAATCTCTTCCGGACTCAGACCAAGTTTATACCACCCGACAATGCGCTGCACAGTGACCCCTGTGCCGGCAACACGCGGGCGTCCCCCGCGCACCTTGGGACTCTGTACAATGAGCGTGCCGATGTCTACGCGTGCAGTCGCCATTTCGTCCTCCCCTCCCAGCGCCGGCGCGCATCTTATGCCGGCGTCACTCGTCGCCTTCGATGCCGCCGGAAGGCATGACAATCTCCTGCACATCGCCGCGCTCGTCGATGACGATGCGAAAGCCGAGCATGCCCAGCCACTGCCGCGCCTCGTGCGGCACGGGCTGGCCGACCGCATCTTCCATGCGATTGATGGACGACTCGACCGCGGCCTTGGTGAAGACGTCGTCCTGGCCCATCATGTCGAGCATGGTCTTGACCGCCAGGTCGCGGTTCTCTTCGACCTGGCCGCGCAGATAGCGCAGCACGGCGCGGTCCACCCGCGCGGCGTCGATGTGACGGCGAAAGCCTTCGTCGTCCACCACATAACAGGCGTCGGGGCCGACCATTGCGACATCGGCGGGGTGGCCGGCCACGTCAAAGACCAGTCCTTGAAACATGGCTGTCGGGGCCATGAACACTCCTTTGCAAACCAAGTATGAAACCCGATCACGCAGGGGGAGAGGAGAGTATCTCACGCAAAGACGCAAAGTACGCAAAGAAGAAGGATCGGCGATAATGTCATTCCGAGAAGCGCCAGCGAGGAATCCCTCTCCCGCACACGCCGGAGCAGAGAGATTCCTCCCTCCGGTCGGAATGACAATATTCCCCCTTTGCGTTCTTTGCGTCTTTGCGTGGGCCTCTCCCTTGCCCTCTCCCTACGTGCAATGCGTCTAGATCAGCGCGGCCTTGCTCTGGAGGAAGCTGCAACTGCGCGTGATGGAACGGATGGGGTCTTTGGGCAGGTCGTGTTCGACGATGAACCACTCACCGCCGGCGGCCTTGGCCGCGGGCAGCAGCGCGTTCCAGTCCAGCGTGCCGTGCCCCACATCGGCAAAGCCCATCTCGTCTTCCGCGGTCCCCGCGGGGGCGACATCCTTGGCGTGGATGCGCAGACAGCGCCCGGCGTACTGCTTGAGCAGCGCCAGGGGGTCGGCCTGGCCGCGGACGATCCAGGCCAGGTCAGGTTCCCAGCCGAGATGCTCCGGCTTGGCCGCGTCCAGCATCCAGTTCAGGCCAAGCGCGCCGTCATAGGTCACCATCTCGAAGTTGTGGTTGTGATAGAGCAGCTTGATGCCCTTGCCGACCAAGCGCGCGCCCAGCGCGTCGAAGAGCAGACCGAGCAGTCGCCAGCCGGCGGCCTCAGTGGGGCGCTCCGGCGGCACGGGCAGGGTGATGACGTTGTTGCCGATGGCCTGGTTGAAGGCGACGATGGCGTCGAAGTTTTCCGTCAGCGCCTTAAACTGCACGTGCGTCGAAACGGCCTTGAGGTTGTGCTTTTGCAGCAGGTCTTGCATGGCCGCGGCGCTCAGGCCGTGGTCGCCGATGGTCTCGACGCCCGTATAGCCGGCGGCGGCGACCATGCCCAACACGGCGTCAAGCGGTTCGGTCATTTTGCGGAGACTGTACAGTTGAACGGCAATCGGGAGCGATGCAGCAGGCGACATGGCGGGATACTCCTTGCCTTGTGGGATTATTGGACGGCGAGTTGCACCAGTCGCTGCATAAGACCCGTGTAGCGCGCTGCCACCTGGTCGTTGCGGACCGCGATGGCGATGGCCTTGGGTTGGCCCACCAAGACCACCAACCGCCGGGCGCGGGTGACGGCCGTGTAGAGCAGGTTGCGTTGGAGCATGAGGTAGTGACTGGTGAGCATGGGAATGACGACCGCCGGGAACTCCGACCCCTGACTTTTGTGGACGCTGACGGCAAAAGCGTGCGTCAGTTCGTCCAACTCTACAAAGTCGTAGCCCACGGCCCTGCCATCCATCATAACGGTCAATTGCTGCATTTCCAAGTCCATCGCCGTAATGACGCCCATGTCGCCGTTGTAGACCTCTTTGTCATAGTTGTTGCGGAGCTGCATGACGCGGTCGCCGACGCGATAGAGGCGGCTGCCAAACTGGCGCTCCGGTTTGGCCGCGCCGGGCGGGTTGATGGCGGCCTGGATGGCCGCGTTGAGGTTGGCGACGCCCACTGCGCCCCGGTGCATGGGGCTGAGCACCTGGATATCTTGCGACGGGATGGCGAAGCGGCGCGGGATGCGCGTCTGTACCAGTTCGACGCAGAGCTGCGCGGCGCGCTCCGGGTCTTCGGTCTTAAAGAGGAAGAAGTCGGCCGCGCTCTGGTTGTCCAACTCCGGCATCTGCCCCGCATTGATGCGATGGGCGTTGGCGACGATGTAGCTGTCGGCGGCCTGGCGGAAGATGGTCTCCAGGCGCACCACGCTCCCGCGTCCGGCCAGGGGGAGCGCCTCCAGCGCGGCGATGATGTCCTTGAGCACGTTGCCCGCGCCCACGCTGGGCAGTTGGTCCACATCACCCACCAGCAGTACCTGCATCCCCGGCGGGACGGCCTTGAGCAAGTGGTGAGTCAGCACCAGGTCCAGCATGGACGCCTCGTCCACGATGAGCAGGTCGGCTTCCAGCGGCGATTCCTCGTTGCGCTTGAAGGCCAGCCCTTCGCTGGGCTGGAACTCCAGCAGCCGGTGGATGGTCTTGGCTTCCTGACCGGTGGTCTCGGCCAGGCGTTTGGCCGCGCGGCCGGTAGGCGCGGCGAGCAGTACGCGATAGCCCACGCGGCGGCAGAGCGCGAGGATGGCGCGCAGGGTCGTGGTCTTGCCCGTGCCGGGGCCGCCGGTAAGGACCGTCAGCCGGTGGGTCAGCCCGGCGCGCACGGCCGCGGCCTGTTGCGGCGCGAGCAGCACGCCCGTCTCGATCTGGGTCGCGGCGAGCAGCGTCTTCCAGTCAATGTCGGGCGCGGCAAAGCGGGTCAGGCGCGGCGTCCCTTCCGTCAGCAGCCGGTAGAGCCGTCCCGCGACGCCGGTCTCGCTGTAGTAGAAGGGGGTGAGATAGACGGCCTGCTCGCCGTCCACCAGTTGGGCCGCGTCGGCCAGGGTGGACGCGGCGAAGACCTGGCCGGCCTGGACGCGCAACTGGGGCGCGGCGGTGGTGCTGGGCGGCAGCGCAATCTCGCCCGGCCCCGGCGCGACCTTGACGCGGTCGCTTGTCCAGAGTTGCGCCACGCCCGCCGCGGCCTGTTCCTCGCTCACCTCCAGCAGCGTGGCGGCTTGCTTCACCGCGACCGCGGCGGGCAGATAGATATGGCCGTCGTCGGCGGCCTCGCTGAGCGTATAGGCCACGCCCGCGGCGATGCGCGGGGCGGCGGTGGGTGAGATGCCCAGGCTGCGGGCGATCTTGTCGGCGGTGAGAAAGCCGATGCCGTAGATATCTTGCGCCAGCCGGTAGGGGTCGTTGCGCACGATCGCGATGGCTTCATCGCCATAATACTTGTAGATTTTGGCGGCGAGTGAGGTCGTCACGCCGTTGCTTTGCAGAAAGATCATCACTTCTTTGACGGCTTTCTGCTCGGCCCACGCCTGGACGATGAGGCGCAGCCGTTTACCGCCCACACCGGGAACCTCGGTCAGCCGGTCGGGAGCCTGCTCGATGACCTCCAGCGTCTCCAGGCCGAAATGATGGACGATGCGCTTGGCCGTGACCGGGCCGACGCCCTTGATCAGCCCGCTGCCCAGATACTTCTCGATGCCCGCGACCGTGGCGGGCAGGACGGAGCGCATCTGCTCGACCTGGAACTGGCGGCCATAGTCGGGGTGGACGGTCCAGCGGCCCTGGACTTCCACACATTCGCCCACGTTGATGCCGGTCATGCCGCCGACCAGCGTGATCTCGCGCTCCCCGCCCCAGAGCATAGGCCCGCCGGATTCGGGGACCAGGCGGGCCACGGTGTAGCCGGTCTCTTCATTATGATAAGTCAGGCGGTCGACGACGCCGCGCAGGGTGGCAGATTCAGCCATGAACGGTCCGTTGCATGAGCAAGCGCCTAGCACAGCTTACGATTACGAGCAAACGCGGAGGCGCGGAAATTGGACAAAACCCGCCCAATATGATACATTGAGTCGAACTATTGTGCTAGATCACACGCCGGGCACAGCGGTGGTCTGGTCACGGGCCTCACAGTGGGTTGCAC
>CAYJQA010000502.1:3100-4326 GCA_964372065.1 uncultured Litorilinea sp. | reverse complement strand
TCGATCTGCCCGGCGATGGTGGTGAGAATGGAGATGGTGGCCTTGGCCGCATCCTGTTTGAGCTGGTTTTCGGCCGCCTTCTTCTTCATCACTTCCTGCCATTTGGCCTTCTACTCCTGATCCTTGATGTAGTCGAGGATCACATCCTGGTCTTTGTCGATCTCGGCCAGGGTTTCCTGCATATCGTCGATGGAGGCGTGGATCTTCTCGAACTCGGCCTCGCTCAGCTTCTTGAGATCGTTGAGCGAGATCTCGATCGTGCCGTCCTCGCGGATCCCGTCGCGAATTTCCGCCGGAATCGGCAGGCCGTCGTTCTTTCCCATCAACTCCTCGGCGCTGTCGAGGATGAACGCGTTAAGCTCCTTGCTGTGCATTAGGTTGAACGCATTGGCGACCGAGGGGATCTCGCGGGCACAGCCGTATACCCGGGCGATGATCTCGGGTGAACGATTGAGCAACTGCTGGGTCAGGTTGAAGCGCGTCGCACTCTGACCGATCTGCGCGTCAAAGTCGACGTCACCGGCTCGCGAGCCGCGCTCCGTCAGTTCCTGCCACACAAACGGCACGGCCGGCGCAATGTCGGGTATGTCCAAACCAACACTCAAGATCGTGTGGATGATGATGTCGGTTTGCTCGAAATCGTTAGGGTTTTCCGCGATAAACTCAATGGCCTCCTCATACGCCTTCTTGAACACCTCCGTGAGGTTGGCTCCCTCGTCGGCGTGAATCTTGTCGGAGTACACGACAAACAAGTCGGCAACGAGGGCTTCCACCTGCTGGGCGTTGGTGAGTTTGCTGCGCCAGTTGGCGGTGAAGACGGCCAGATCGACCGCGTCTTTGCTAATCGTGACGTCTTGATCGGCGGCGGCCACCACGCCGCCCGCCGCACTAACTGCCTGCACGAAGGATTCCCCGCAGGCGGGAGGCTCGCCGGCCGCGGAAACGGTCGCGGCGGGCAAGGTCATAGCAAGCACGTACAACATCACAAACATGCTGATCCAAAGCTGTTTTCGGACTAGACTACGGGTTAACATCAAGTTTCTCCATCAAGAATAATAGGTCAGTATTGGGCGCGGCCCTCTCCAGACCGCGCCCCGGCATCACTGCGTTAAGCACGCCTTCGCGGCGCCAGTGCTTAGCGCGCTCCATTCGTACTCAGTGCGACCACCTCGGCATAGTAGGCGCTCGCCTTCTCCATGTCACCGGCCGCGTGGGCGGCGCGGGCC
>CAYJQA010000502.1:0-3090 GCA_964372065.1 uncultured Litorilinea sp. | reverse complement strand
GCTCAAGCTGCTGCGAGATTTCGAACTCGGCCAGCGCCGCTGCCGGCTGCTCCAGCGTCATCAGCATCTCGCCCAGGAGTTCATGCGCCGGCAAGAACGGCCCCGGCGTAACCGGGTGCTTTTCCGTCGCGTCTTCCAGCGTGGCGGCGGCGCGCATTAGCGCGAGCGCCTCGTCGTGCTTGCCTTCGGCCAAGGCGATCCAAGCTGCGATCTCCTTGCTTTGGATGTCGGCCTGACCGGCCCAGTAGTCCTGCTTGGCCGCCACCGTCGCCTCGCGCAAGACGTGCAGCCGGTCCAGGTCGGCGCGCGCCGCCGCGACGTCGCCGATGCGCGCCGCGCCCAGACCGCGGGCAAAGACCAGGATGGCTTCCGCCTGCGGGAAGCGCTCCCAGGCGAGGTTCTGTGGGTGCAGGCGTAACGCCGCTGCGCCCTCCCAGTCGCCGCGCTCCAGGGCATAGCGGGCGGGCATGGCAGCAAACGCGTAGGCCGCGACGAAATTCTCCACATCCAACTGCTCGATGGCGTAGATCTCGTCCAGCAGGCTCTTGGCCGCGGCGTCTTGGACCAGTTGCAGATGGGCATACATCAGGTAGTCCATCGCATGAAGCGCATTGTACGAACCGGCGCCCTGCTGGTGGGTGGCAGACAGTTCCTCCCGCGCCGACTCGGCGGAAGCCCGATTCATCGCAATCGATTCCTGCCAATAGCCCATGCGCGTGAAGATGTGCGAGGGCATGTGCAGCGCGTGCGGGGCCGCGGGAGCAATCTCGGCATAGCGCAGCGCGGCATCCAGGCCGTCCTGCGCCAGGGCGGGATAGTCGTGGCTGTGAATCAGGTAGTGCGCCACCCCCGGATGGTTGGGCTGCTCCGCGAAGACCGCATTCAGGATCTCGGCCGCCTTGAGCTGGTTGCTGTAGCTCTTGTCCGTGGGCAGCGCCGTGGCATCCAGCGCCAGCGCATAAAAGATGCGCGCTTCCGTATCCTCAGGATAGTCTTGGGCGAGTTGTTCCATCGCCGCGGTATAGGCCAGGCTGCGCGTGCGATGATCCACGGTCTCCCCGTCTTTGTAGAAAGCGGTAACGGCATCCAGATACGCTTGCTCGCGCGGCGACTGTGCGCCCACTGCCATCGCCTGTTCCACGGCGGCCCAGCCATCCACGAGCGCCTGACCGGCCAGCGGCCACGTGAACGGGTTGCCCATCCGGCTCATGGCCACCCCCCAATGAGCCATCGAACAGGTAGGGTCAAGGCCGGCCACCGTACTGAACGACTGAATGGCGGGCGCGAACCAGAACGAATGGAGCAGCGCCATGCCGCGGTTAAATTCGGCCTGCGCTTCGGCTGTGCACGAGACGGGGAAGTTCACCTCACCCAACTCTTGCGGCGTCCCATGCGCGTGATCATGGGCATGTTCGTCATCTGCGCTCACCACTTGCGCGGCGGCCTCCGGGCTTACCGTCTGACTGCCGGGCGCCACGGGTTGGGGCGCGACACAGGCGCTTAACAGCGCCACCAATATCACCACTAGGATCAAATACTGCCTTTGCATCGAAACCTCCACTGAAATGCACCTCAACATTCGAAATCACCGACTCCAGCCAGGGCCTCTATGTGCGTCTGGCGTCATGTACCGCGTGGCGCTACCGTTTTTGCGGATCGCTCTCAAGCGACCCGGCAAACTCCTCCCAACCCGGCAGCCCCCCACGCATATGGGCGGACGGCTCCAGCCCCAACTCCCGCATACGCTGGGCCGCCACGGCCAGCCGTCTGGCCTGCAGGCGCTGAACCGCCGCGGCCACACCTCCGCCGCAGGCGATCAGGAATGCGCCCAAGCGCAGCAGCAGGCGTACTCCGAACGGGCGTGCGTTGCCGCCAAGCCGCCGGGCGAGCCGGTCGTCGGCGGCCTGCCGCAGGCGCTCTTGATGAACCATTTGGGCAAACTCTAAGCTGTACAGAACAACCTCCTCTTTGTTGTCTCCTTACGGGATGCGCTACTGGCGCCGCGCACGCAGTAGCCCCGATCGCCTGCCGGGCAGCGGGGACTGGGTGTTCGTCGAACAAACCGTCATCCCCGCTACTCGGTCGCTTCGCCTACTTGCGGACGGCGACCACCTCCAGATAGGTGGAATCCACCCGCGTCGTGCCATCCTTCGCGTAGTTGTGCTGCTCCCAGAGCTGTTCCAGGTCGTGGCGCAGCGCCTGCTGCCCTTCCGGGCTGAGCGCCGCAAAGGCGCGCACGGTGGGGCCATAGTAGACATGGAAGGCTTCCACCGTCGCCGCGGCGTCGAACGGAAAGTTGAACGTGATCGTGCGCTGGGTGAAGCGCAGATTGGATGCCTGGGGGCCTAAGCGTTCCGCCACCATCGGTTCAGACCCCCACAGGAGGGGCGAGGGCACGCCGGGCGCGGGCGGTACGTGCTTAGCCACGATCTTGAACATCTGGCCGATGAACCCGTCCGGCGTCCAGTTGGCCATGGCGATACGACCGCCGGAGCGGCAGACGCGCATGAGTTCGTCGGCTGTAGCATCCGGGCGGGGCGCAAACATCGCGCCGAACATGGTCACCACCGTGTCGAAGGTGGCGTCGGAATAGGGCATCTCCTCCACCGTGCCCTCGTCCAGCCGGACGGCCAGCCCTTCGGTGAGCGCCCAAGCCCGCGCTTGCTCGAGCAGATTCGGCGCAATGTCGATGCCGGTCACCCGCGCCCCGGCGCGGGCCGCCGGGATGGTCAGATTACCGGTGCCGCAGGCCACATCCAGCACACGCTCACCAGGCCGCAAGGTCTGCCGGGCGATAAACTCCGCCGCGCCCGGCTGATACGACTTGGCAATCTTGCCGAAATCGCCGGCCATCCAGGTGACCTTGGTGCGAGCGGTGAGGACATCGGTTTCAATTGTGGGTTGCAATACGGTTGCCATTCTCTTGTCTCCTGACTGTGAAAGAAAAACTGGTTACGGTTTGGAACGCTTGGTTAACTTGTCGCACCCGATGTGCGAACGAAGCGACTGCCGGCGTCAAGGTAGACCCACGCGGGACCGGATTCAAGTCCAAAAAATGAACTAGACAACCCGCGGCGCTGTGCTATACTC
>CAYJQA010000501.1:2823-4344 GCA_964372065.1 uncultured Litorilinea sp. | reverse complement strand
GCGGTCTCTGATGTGTTGCACGACGCTGAGGTCGTGGGCCACGAACAGATAGGTGAAGCCAAATTCGGCCTGGAGGCTGCGCAGCAGGTTTAGAATTTGCGACTGGATGGAGACATCCAGCGCCGAGACCGGCTCGTCCAGCACGATAAAGCGCGGGCTGAGCGCCAGCGCGCGCGCGATGCCGATGCGCTGGCGCTGGCCGCCCGAAAACTCGTGCGGATAGCGGTGGGCGTGATAGGGGTTGAGACCCACTTTGTCCAACATCCCCTGGACGACCGCATTGCGCTCGGCGTTGTTGCGCATGCCGTGGATATACAGTCCTTCGGCAATGATGTCGCCCACGGGCATGCGCGGGTCCAGCGACGAATAGGGGTCCTGGAAGATAATCTGCATATTGCGGCGCAGCGCCTTGAGGTCGCCGCCGCGCTTGCCGAACACATCTTCGCCGTCAAAGAAGACCGAGCCGCCCGTGGCCTTTTGCAGCCGTAGCACCGTGCGCGCCACGGTCGTCTTGCCGCAGCCGGACTCGCCCACCAGCCCAAAGGTCTCGCCCTCGCGCACGCGAAAGCTGACCCCGTCCACGGCCTTGACATGGGCGACCACCCGCTGCAAAATGCCGGCGCGAATCGGGAAGTACGTCTTGAGGTTATCCACCACCAACAGGTCTTTGGCGTCCATCTTAACCGAGAGGGTCATTGGGCGGCCTGCCCTTCTTCGCCGGTCGCGGCGATGATGGCTTCGGGCACTTCCACAAAGACCTCGTCGCCCTCAAAGCGCCAGTCGGTCTGCGTCACCCCGGCCCAATGCTGCTTGGTCTCCGGGTCGCGCATAAAGCAGCGCACGCGGTGACCCGGTTCGATTTCCAGCAGCCGCGGGTCGCCTTCGACGCACAAGTCCTTAGCATAGGGACAGCGCGGGGCGAACTTGCAGCCCGGCGGTAGGTCGATCAGGTTGGGCACCGAGCCGGGGATGACGGCCAGGTTGTCTTGCACGTCGCCCAGCACGGGAATGGCCGCCAACAGCCCCTCGGTATAGGGATGCAGCGACTTGTCGAAGAGGGTGTACACATCGGTGTATTCCACGATCTGTCCGGCGTACATCACCGCCACCGTGTCGCACATCTCGGCGATGACGCCCATATCGTGCGTAATCAGCAGAATCGCGGCCCCGGTCTCGCTGCGGAGCTTCCGCATGAGGTCGAGAATCTGCGCCTGGATGGTCACGTCCAGGGCCGTGGTCGGCTCGTCGGCGATCAGCAGCTTGGGCAGGCACGACAGCGCCATCGCGATCATCACGCGCTGCGCCTGGCCGCCGCTGATCTCGTGGGGGAAGGCGGTGGCGCGGCGCTCCGCGTCGGCGATGCCGACCTTGCGCAGCATCTCGACCGCCTGCCGCCACGCTTCCTGCTGCGACAAGTCCTGATGCACCATGATTGTTTCGGCGATCTGGTCGCCGATGCGAAAGACCGGGTTCAGACAACTGGTGGGCTGCTGAAAGATCATGGAGAGTTCATCTCCCCGC
>CAYJQA010000501.1:0-2813 GCA_964372065.1 uncultured Litorilinea sp. | reverse complement strand
AGTTTCACCAAATCACGCCCGTGAAAAATGACTTCGCCCTCGATGATCTTCCCCGACGCCGGCAGCAGCCGCATGATGGAGAGGGACGTCACGCTCTTGCCGCTGCCCGACTCTCCCACCAACCCCATGACCTGACCGGGCTGGATATCAAAGTCCACGCCGTTGATGGCTTGGACGACGCCGTCTTCCGTATAAAAGTAGGTCTTTAGCCCCTTCACCTGCAAGAGCGCCTGACCTTTGTGGGTTGCGTTTGCGTTATTCATCTTTGCTCGACAATTCAGACAGGTTTTAACCCAACTTGCTACCTTACAAAACAAGCATCATTGTCATTCCGAACGGAGTGAGGAATCTCTCTGGTCTGGTCGCTACGGCAGAGGGATTCCTCCTCGCAGACTTGTCGGAATGACATGGTGGCAACCTGATTATTAGCGTTTGAGACGCGGGTCCAATGCATCGCGCAGACCGTCGCCGATAAAGTTGAAGCTCAGGGAAACCATCACCAGGGGGATACCCGGCACTAGCGGCAGCCAGGGGTGCTGGAACATATAGCTCTGCGACTGGGAGAGCATGTTGCCCCACGTGGGCGTGGGGTCTTGGATGCCCAAGCCCAAGAAGCTCAACGCAGCCTCCAAGATGATAATCCCGCCCAGCGACAGGCTGGCATTGACCAAGATCGGGGCCAGACCGTTGGGGATGATGTGACGGAAGATGATGCGCACATCATTGGCCCCCAACGCCCGCAGCGACTCGACAAAGTCCTGCCCGCGCAGCGAAAGCGCCATCCCACGCATGAGACGCGCCGCGCCCAGCCAGCTAAACGCCACCAAGATCAGCACCATCACCACCACCTGCTGCGCCTCCCGATCGGAGGTGAGCAAGACGGTGGCGATGCCCTGCACCAGCCAGTCCGGCAAGGGCAGTTGCGAGTCCATCTTGAGCATGATGGCGGAGACGATCAGCAGCACGGGCAGCAGCGGGACCGAGAGCATGAACTCGATCAGGCGCGAGATAAAGGCGTCCACCAAGCCGCCGTAGTAGCCCGCGGTCGCGCCGATGATCACGCCCAGCGTCTCCGAGAGCAGCACCACCGTGATGGCGATGGAGAGCGAGATGCGTCCGGCATAGAGCATGCGCGTAAAGAGATCACGACCGAGATGGTCGATCCCCAGGACGTGCAGACTCCCGGCCGTCCCGGCGATGCCCGGAGGGGCCGGGCGATTGGGCGCGCTGATGTCCACCGCATCGCGCGGGAAGGTGGTGATCACCGGCGCCAGCAGCGACGCGCCAAAGACGAGAATGAGCAGAAAGACCGATACGACGGCCAAACGGTGACGCCGAAAACGGCGCAGCACAACCGATAGTTGGCCTTCCTCTTTGGTGGCCTCGGCCAGTTTTTTGACGGGCAACGCGCCGGCAGCAGCAGTTGTCATAGGTAAGTTCTCCAGTCGCTTCCCGTAGTTTAGGTGTATTTGATGCGCGGGTCAACCACCGTATACAGGATGTCTCCTAGGAGGGTGGCAAGCACCGTCAGCACGGCGGTGATAAAGATGAAGGCCAGCGCAATCGGCCAGTCGCTACGGTTCAGCGCGTCCACGTACAAGCGGCCCATACCCGGCCACGCAAAGACGGTTTCGGTGATGATGGCGCCGGCGAAAACGCCGGGGATCTGCAGCACAAGGATCGTGACAAAGGGGATCAGGGCGTTGCGCAGTGCATGTTTCATGATCACAATGCGCTCGATCAGCCCCTTGGCGCGCGCCGTCCGCACATAGTCTTGGCGCAGCACTTCCAGCATGGAAGACCGCACAAACCGGCTCCAGGTGGCGGTATTGAAGAAGGTCAACACCGTCAGCGGCATAAACATGTGCAGCACCCGGTCGGTGAACGACCCGGCCGCGATGCGCGGCAGCCAGGACGCGATCTCATAGTCGCGCACCGCCGTCCGCAGCCCCGACGGCAGCCGCGGCAGCCACGGGATGGTGTCTTGCAAGAAGATCGGCGCGACGGAGAACAGCAAGATCAAGAGCAGGCCAAAGAAGAAGACCGGCATGGACGAGCCGATGAACGAGATGGTCGTGAAGAAATAGTCGAAACGCGAATACTGGCGCACCGCGCTGTAGATGCCGATGGGCACGCCGATCAGCAGCGAAAGCAGCAGTGCGCTGATCATCAGTTCCAGTGTGGGCTGCAAGCGGCTCAGGATTTCCGCCGAAACAGGCCCGCCCTGGCGCACCACCGTGGATAGACCAAAATCGCCCCGCAACACGCCCTTGCTGCTCAACACTGCCGGGTGCAATTGCGGAATCTCATGCAGATACACGTAATCTTCGCAGCCGCCGGTTTCCGCCGCTAGATAGCAGCCCACGGGCACGTTGACAAACCACTCTTGCCCGGCAAACACAAGGGGGCCGTTGGGCATACCGATCAGCCAGCGGCTAAAGCGCGCCGGCCAATAGAAATCCAATTCATATTGGGCGCGGATACGCGCCAAATCTTCCCGCGTCAGGCGCTGTTGCTGCTGCTGGAGGCCGGTCAGCGGGCCGCCGGGCGCAATGCTAAACAGAAAATAAGTTGCCACCGCCGCCAACAGCGTGACAAACACCATTTGCACTAAGCGACGAACTAGATAAGCGGTCATGGTAAATTCCTACACACTAATCCAACAATGCCCTGTCATGCTGAGTGTCCCACGCCGGTTCCGGCGCTAAGCACGCGCGGACACGGCGGTTTTTGTAGCGGCGGTTTTGAACCGCCGGGGCCGCCCGTGCGGTTGGAAACCGCACCTACGATCCGCGTGTCCTTAGAAGTTGCCT
>CAYJQA010000500.1:0-4358 GCA_964372065.1 uncultured Litorilinea sp. | reverse complement strand
TAGGGTGGTCCCTGTGGACGCAGATTATCTCGACCAACGCTTTCAGAATGTGCTCGCCCGCCTGCGTGACGCCTACGATGGCATCGGCCACAGCAGCGGGCGCCCTTATCTCTATTTTGTTTATCCACCAGACCACGACCAGTGGGTGCGCCGCGTGGCCGACGAGCAGATGCAGGGCGACGGCGATCTACACTATATCCACTTGGACCTCCTCCGGCTGGCCCAGGAGAGTCTGGCGGGGCAAGAGGAGAAACGCACAGCGCTGCTCAACGATCCGGGCCGCAGTGAAGGGGTCAAGACCTCCATTATGCGGCTCTGGGCGCGCCATGTAGGTAAGTCCATCCAGGAGCACGTACGTAGCGCACCATCCGACCAACGTCCTGTGGTGGTACTGCGCGGGCTGGCAGCGCTCCATCCTTTGGGCAACCCGACCATGTTGATGGAAGCCGTCGCCGAGGACGAGCCGCGTCACCCGTCCACCGGTCGGCCGATCCCCATCGTCTTATTAGTGCCCGGCGTCCACCCACCCCAGACCAGTCGAACGTATTGTTTCCTAGGCCTCGACAGCGCCGAATTGACCTTTTACCGCGGTGAAGAGATTTGATAGGTGAGGAGAAGACCCCCCGATGCAGATCCAGGAACTTTTCGCGACGGCTGTTCGAGAACGCATCGAACCGGTTGTCAAGGTAGCCGACCGCACCGCCGTTACCCTTTACAACGAACTGACCAACTTGGTCGTGACGCCCCAATGGGAGCAGCACATCCGGGTCGTGCTAGATGCCTACGCCGACGCCGCCACGCACGAAAAGGAGCAAGGCGTCGGCATCTGGATCAGCGGTTTCTTTGGCTCCGGTAAGTCGCTACTCATGAAGGTGCTGGGGATGCTGCTGGAAGGCGGCGATCTGCAGGGCAAGTCCGTCCACGACCTGTTCCTGAGCCGGCTGCCTGCCGGGAGCCCCGACGCCGGTGACATCCGACGCTTTCTCAACATCTCTCGCCTCAAGCTAACGACCACCGCCATCGGCGGCAATCTCCACTCTATGCTCACTAGCGGCGACGACCGGCTCCCGCTCATTACCTTTAAGCTCTTCGCCGATCAGCGCGGTTATACCCATAACTGGCCCTTCGCCTGGGCCGTGGAATATCAAATCGACGCTCGCGGCCAAAGTGATGCCTTCCGTCAGCGCGCCGCCAACCTCACCGGCAAGGACTGGGAAGACCTGACCATTGACCCCGAGATCTACTTCGATGAGTTGTCCCAGGCTGCCTCTGAGCAACTGCCCGATCGCTTCGCCAGTCCCGCCGCAGTCGAGCGGGCAGTAGAGCAGGTGACGCGCAGCGGCATCGACGCCAGCCGGGTCGTGGACCGCTTGCGCCGCTGGTGCGAGGCGCGTGACGGCAACGGCCGCCGCCACAAGCTTTTCCTCCAACTGGACGAGGTCGGCCAGTGGATCGCCGCGGGCAATGCCAACGACCGGACCATGCAGGTGCAGGCGCTGGTCGAGGAAGCCGCGCAGGCGGGGGCCGGACGCATCTGGCTCGCGGTCACGGCCCATGGCGATATCCAGGAACTGCGCCAGAACGTCCAGCAGGAGAACTACGCCAAGATCACCCAACGCTTTGCCCAGCACTGCCGCCTTAGCAACGAAGACATCAGCAAGGTCGTCGAGCAGCGCGTCCTCAACAAGACGCAGAGCGGTCGCAAGCTGTTGACCGAGCGCTTCAACGCCCGCAGCGGTGAGTTGACCGACCTGGGGCGGCTGGAGCGCACGACGCGTGTCTATCCCACGCCCGACGCCGAAAGTTTTGCTCTCTTCTATCCGTACCTGCCGTGGACGGTGACCGTCGTGCCCGACATGGTCAAGGGCATCGCGCAGGCGGCCAAACGCGACGAGGCGCTCAGCGGCTCCAATCGCACCATGATCGGCGTGGTCCAAGGGGGGCTGCTAGAGACGCCGGGGCTGCTCACCAGCCCGGTCGGTCGTCTGATCTCGTTATCCGACCTTTACGCCCAGCTTTCCTCCGATGTACCGGTGGAGGCCAAGACCGACCTCTCGCGCGTCCTTGCCACCGTGCCCAACGCCACCCCTTTTACCGTGCAGGTGGCACAGGTGCTGTACCTCATGGGGCAGGTGGAGCACATTGCCACCACCCTTGACAACGTGACCCTCGGCCTCGTGGACAGCCTTGACGCCAAACTGCCTGGTCTGCGCAACGCCGTGCGCGAGGAGCTGCGCCGGCTGGTGGAGGCCGGCTACGCCAAACAGGTCGGCGATCGCTACATCTTCCTCAACACCCAGCAGCGCAGCTTCCAGGACAAAGTGCGCCGCGCCCAGGACGATCTGGCGGCCAAGACCTATGACCTGATCCAGCGATTCAAGGAGAAGGAGTTCGCCGGTGACAACGCCTTGCGCTTTGACCGGGTGCCGCTGCTGGGCCGTGAATTGACGCTCAAGTTAGAGCTGGACGGCATCGTCATCCGCAATCCCAGCGGGACGCAGGTCACGGTGCGCACCTACAGCCCGTTGCAGCGCCTTCTGGACCAGCAGATCGCGGACGACGACGTGCTGCGCCAGCGCTCCAAACAAGAGCCGAATACGATCCTGCTGCGCATGGCCGAGGTGGACGGCTACCGCAGCACGCTCGCGCTCTACCTGGCCACCGACGAAGTGGCCAACGACGTGCTGGGCAAGGGTGTAGAAAACAACCCGGAGCGCGAGGCAGCCCAGCAGGCTCGCCAAGACGCTCAAGACCTTAAGGAGAGCTTTAACCGGCTGCTGCGCCAGGCTGTGCGCGGGGCGGTGATCTTCTTCCGCGGCACGCTCTACCAACTGGCCGCGGGCGACGGCGCGGGCGACGCGGTCCGCGCCACACTCGCCCAGCTATTGCCCGAAATCTATCCGCGCCTGGCCGAGGTTCCCCAGCGCATCGCCAACGAACAGACCGCGGTGCGGGCCGCACTCCAGGGCAATATAAGCAATGCCGAGTTGCAGGCGTTAGGTGTCTACAAGGCTGACGGGACACTCAACGAGAACCACGTGCTGCTCAGCACCCTTCGTAGCCGTCTCCCCCTGGCCGACCAGGACCAGACGCCCATCAATGCCGCCGAGCTACGCCGCGTTTTTGAGGAGCCGCCCTACGGCTGGGACGGTAACGTGGTCAAGGTGGGCCTTGCGTTGTTGCTGCGCGCGGCGGCCTGCCGGTTGCTCGACGCCGGCCAAGTGATCGCCGACCCGGCCAGCCCGCGCGCCGAGGAACTGCTGGCCAAGGACACCAATTTCCGCAATGTCCGGGTCCAGGGCGTGCAATCGGTCCTGACCATGCCGGAACTGATCGACATCCGCTCCCTGATGCACCAGATCTTCCAGACGCCGAACACCGTGGCGCTGATCGCGCCCACGCTCAACACTACGTTGGCGGCCGAGCTAACCAAGCTGGCAACGCGCGCAAAGGGGTTGGCAGACTGGGCCAGTATGGTCCAGTGCCCGCTGCCACTCGAGTTTAGCGCCGGCGACAGCGAGGTGCAGGATCTGCTCAACACCGGCGCGGCTGCGCTGCGGTTGCGCGCCTTTCAAGATCAGGCCGAGACCGTGCGCAAGCTCGTGGCGCACGTGACGACGTTGGACGCGTTTCGCGCCGAGCAGAGTACCCAGTTCAGCCAGATGCGCGACTTCTTTACCAGTATGGTCAACGTGGTGAGCGATATCCCCGCATTGCGGACCTTTATCGACGATTACCGCGTGGTGAGCCGCGACCGGACTATCACCCAGCCGGCGCGCTGGCAGGAAATGGTGACGGCCTTCGCCGCGGCCCGACAGGCAGTCGAGGAGCAGATCACGGCGGCGCGGCGCGAACTGGAGCTCCGGTTGCAGGGACTTGACGGCGAACTGGCTGAGGCTGTCCAGGGGGCAGGTGTGCCCGCAGCCGAGACAGCCGAGCAGGTAGAGGCCCTCACCGCGCTCTACGCCGACGTGCGCGCCCGGCTGGCAGCCGGTGCCCGCACCATCGGCGGCATCCAGTCCCTTGCTAGTCAACTGGAGCTATGTGATCTGGAGCGCGAAGCGCGGCTGCGCGAGCTGCGGGCCAAATACCAGACGGGCAACGGGGGCGCGACCGGGCCGGCGCAACTGACCTGGCATGACTTGACCGGCGGCGCGGTCACGCTCACGAGCGCAGGCGACGTCCAAGCGTTGCTCGACCGCCTGGCCGAGCAGCTTGACGCGGCCCTTGCCCAACACCCGTCCATCACCATCGAGTAGAAGGGCTGCCCCATGCAAAAGCCCCACAAGGACCTGCTGCGCGGCCTGGTCGCGACGCTGCGCCGCACGCTGGCCGGTGCCGCCGACCCCGGCGATCCT
>CAYJQA010000499.1:0-4372 GCA_964372065.1 uncultured Litorilinea sp. | reverse complement strand
TCTCTGGCCTTTGCGTGCCTGGCGTCTTTGCATGAGACTTTCTTCCTTCTCCCTCTCCCTGCCCGATTCTTGTCCAGCGCAATCTATACTGATAATATAGATTCACTCACCGGCGCATGTCATTCCCTTATCCCGCGGAGCGCAGGAGCAAAACGCCTATGCTAACCAACATCATGGACGACATCCTCACCACGCTGCCCGACGGGGCCACGCGCGAGGTGCGCATCGGCGCATTCTGGACCGCGGTCGTGGCCGACGTGGACGGTCACCGGCGCTGCGGTCTGGCCGCGACGCTGCGCGGGGATGACCAGTATCACCATGACGGCGGGCCTTCCGTGGTGGACGCCGGTCACCTGAACGAAAAAAGCGCCCTGGACCTCGCCCGCTTGATCCGGTCGCCGCGCCCCCTGGAAGCCACCATCGGCACGGCCGCGCTCAACGCGCTCCTGCCGCGGCGCGAGGACCTCTGGGTGGACGTGGACGCCGCCGACGTCATCGCCCAACACGGGCAGGGGAAAGGCGTCGTCTTGGTGGGGCATTTCCCCTTTGTCCCCCGCCTGCGCGAGCAAGTCGGGCAGCTTTGGGTACTGGAGCAAAACCCGCGCGAAGACGATCTGCCCGCCGACGCCGCGCCCGACGTGATCCCGCAGGCCGACGTATTGGCGATGACCGGGACCACCTTGATGAACCACACCTTTGCGGAATTGATGGCCCTACGCCGGCCCGACGCGTTGGTGCTGCTGCTGGGGCCAAGCACGCCGCTGGCGACACAGCTCTTTGACGCCGGGGTGCATGTGCTTTCCGGCGTCGCCGTCGAAGCGATCGACGCGGTGCTGCACAGCGTCGGCCAGGGGGCCAATTTTCGCCAGCTACGCCATCACGGCGTGCGCCTGGTCACCATGCAAGCGCCCAGCCGCAACCCGGCCTGATCGCCGGTTCGCCGCCGGCAGGGCGCAGTTTGCTTACAAAACTCAATTCCCAGCCTTTACGCTAGATTCATACCACCTAAGGAGGCATTCCATGCGGAAACTGTTGCTTGCTATGACGGTGCTGGTCGCGCTCGTGCTGGTCGCGTGCCAGCCGGTGATGCCGGTTGATTCCGAGGCAGGGGCCGCCGCGCCGGCCGCGGGCGCCATCCAGGTGACGGACGCCCTGGGCAACCAGGTGGAGTTCGCCACCGCGCCGCAGCGGATTGTGGTGGCGGGCCGCGGCACCTACATGGTGACCGGCGCGCTCTTTATGTTCCCCGAAGCGAAAACCCGACTGGCGGCCTATGAAGGCGGGCGTTTTAACGACCCGGTCACCTTCATCCCGCTCGTCGATCCCGACTTCGCGGCCAAGACCGCACTCGAACGCAATTCCGGACCGGAACAGATTGCGCCCGTCACCCCCGACGCCATCATCCTCAAGACCTCGGCCAAAGAGGACTTGGGCGATCCGCTGGCAGAGTTGGGCGTGCCCATCGTCTATGTGGAGATGGAATCCGTCGAGCAGTACTTCGCCGACGTCACCACCTTGGGCCAATTGTTTGACAACACGGCCCGCGCCCAAGAAATCATCGACTTCTTCCAAGCGCGGCTCGACCACGTTGACGCCGCGGTGGCCGGGCTGAGCGACGCCGACAAGCCTTCGGTCCTGCTCATCCAGTACAGCGCCGAAGGCGACACCATCGCCTTTGAGGTCCCCCCGTCCGGTTGGCTCCAGACGCGCCAGGTCGAGATTGCGGGCGGCGCGCCGGTGTGGAAAGATGCCTCGCCCGGCGACGGTTGGAACACCGTCAACTTTGAACAGGTCGCCCAGTGGAACCCCGACAAGATTTTCGTCGTGGTCTATCAGGCCGACGCCGCCGCCGTCGTGGACGAACTGGTCCAAAGCCCCGAATGGCAGGCGCTCGACGCCGTCAAGAACAACGAAGTCTACGGCTTCCCCGCCGATGTCTTTACCTGGGACTCGCCGGACCCGCGCTGGATTCTGGGCGTCACTTGGCTGGGGCAGAAGATCCATCCGGAGTTGTTCGCCGATGTGGACATGCAGCAAGAGGTTTATGAGTTCTTCCGCGTGGTCTACGGCCTGGACGATCAGACCATTGAAGCGAACATCATCCCGGTCCTGACAGGAGACTAGTCATCACACTCGTCATGCAACGACGGCGAGTAAGCCTGCTGCTGGTGGGGCTGGGCTTACTCGTCGCCGCCGCGTTTCTCGTCTCATTGTTCATCGGGCGCTATCCGACGCCCCCCTTCATGCCGCCGCGCTATCTTGTCCAAGACGAGTTGGCGCAGCGGCTGGTCTTTAACCTCCGGTTTCCCCGGATCATTGCTGCCTGCCTGTTGGGGGCCGGTCTGTCCGGCGCGGGCATGGTCTTGCAGATGATCTTCCGCAACCCGTTGGTGGACCCCGGCTTTCTCGGCGTCTCCCAGGGGGCCGGGTTCGGCGCGGCCATCGCTATCATCTTTCTCGGCAGCGCATCGCTGTGGGTCGAGGGGCTGGCCGTGGTCTTTGCCTTCCTGGCGCTGGGCGCGTCCTATCTGCTGGCGCAGCGCATCCGCTTTGGCGATTGGGCGCTGCGGCTGGTGCTGGGCGGGATCGCCGTCTCGGCGCTCTTTTCCTCCGGGCTGGGCGTACTCAAATACATGGCCGACCCGCAGCAGGAGTTGCCCAACATCGTCTTTTGGCTGTTGGGCGGGCTGTGGGGCGTGACCTGGCCCGAACTGACGCGGGCGGTCCCCTTGACGGTGGTCAGCCTGATCGTGCTGTTCCTCATGCGCTGGCGGCTCAACCTGCTCTCCATGCGCGATGAGTCGGCCTACTCGTTGGGCGCGTCGCTCACCTGGGAGCGCGCCCTCATCCTGACCGCAGCCGTCGCCGCCACCGCGGCCACGGTCGCCATGGCGGGCATCGTCAGTTGGGTCGGCCTGATCATCCCGCACCTGGCGCGGCGCATCGTGGGCGTGGACGCGCAATACGCCATGCCCGCGGCCATGCTCCTGGGCGCGATCTTTGTCGTTCTCTGCGACAACATCGCGCGCACGCTTATGGCGGGCGAAATTCCGTTGGGCATCCTCACCTCGCTGTTGGGCGCGTTCTTCTTCATGATCATGCTGACCTCGCAGAAACTCACCCTACGCCGCTCATGACCGCGCCCGCCATTAGCCTCCGCAACTTGCGTTTTAGTTACGACCCGCACGCGCCCGTCGTGCTCCGTGACCTGTCGCTGGAGATTCCCGGCGGCACGGTCACGGCCATCTTGGGGCCGAACGGGTGCGGCAAGACGACCATGCTGCACGTGCTGCTGGGCCGGCTGACGCCGCAGCAGGGCGAAATCCGCCTGGCGGGCGAAGTCCAACACACCCTGTCGCGCAAGGAAATGAGCCGGTTGATCGGCTTGGTCCCCCAAGACGAAATCGTGCCGTTTGAGTTTAGCGTGCTGGAATATGTGGTGCTAGGGCGAGCGCCCTACCTGGGCTGGCTGGAGACGCCAAAGCCCGCCGACTATGAACTGGCGCAGGCCGCGCTGGCCGACGCGGGCATCGCCTATCTACAAGACCGCGCCGTCCCTTCGCTCAGCGGCGGCGAGCGCCAGATGGCGCGCCTCGCCCGCACGCTGGCCCAGGCCGCGCAGATCATGCTGCTGGACGAGCCGACCTCGCACCTCGACCTGAGCAATCAGAGCCGCGTGCTGCGGATCATGTGCGAGTTGGCCGGTCGCGGCATCACCGTGGTCTTTACCACCCACGACCCCACCGCGGCCGCGGCCATCGCCGACTACACGGTGATGATGCGCGACGGCCAGACCCTGGCTGCCGGGCCGACCAAGCAGGTCATCACCGGCGCGAACCTAACGGCGGTCTACAATACGCCCGTCGAAGTCTATCAGGTGGAAGAACGGCTGGTGGCGCTGTCGCCCGTCGTGCGCTAACCCCGGCGCGACGCGAAGACCTCATTTGTAAAGTGAGTAATCTTTGTCATGCTAAGCGTAGCGAAGCATCCCGACGCGGCAGAAGGGGATGCTTCGTCGCTGTGCTCCTCAGCATGACGGGCGGGGTCCAACGTGGCAGCAGCGCCAGTTGCTAGGGTGTGGGTGCGTTACGGCGTGACGGCCTGGCTGGCGGAGACGGGCCGCGCGACCACGACAATGCGGTGCGTGTTGTTGTTGCGCGGCCAGCAACTGACCAGCGTCAACCGGTCGTCGTCAAAGGGGCCAATCCAGCGAGCGTTTTCCTTGCGCTGCTCCGGCGATGCGCTCTTCTCCGGCAAGATGACCACCTGCTCCACAGCATAGAAGGCCTGCCGCGCCCCGGCATAGAGGATCAGCTCGTTGCCCTTCTTGAGTTGGTCCAACTCGCGAAAGACCGCGCCCAAGATATTGTTG
>CAYJQA010000498.1:0-4376 GCA_964372065.1 uncultured Litorilinea sp. | reverse complement strand
ACACTATGATGAGCTTGCCTCGGCCGCGTCCCGGGAAACCGCCCAGCTTCGCGGCCACGATTTGCGGGGATGACGACCGGCTCGCGGGCGAGCGTTCATTGGCGATCGCTGACCCCACCGCGCGCAGACCGGACTCTCCCGGAGATTGCGGCTTCTTTACCCACCTGAATACCCACACGGCCGGAAAGTAACCATGACTTCTGCATCATACCAACGCACGTCCGCCCCGTCTGCCGTATCGCCCAGTATCTTTGACACCCTGATCGACCGCCGCGCCGGTGACAGCGCCAAATGGGGCAATTACGCCGAAGACGTGCTCCCGCTCTGGGTGGCGGACATGGATTTTGCCTCGCCGCAGCCGATTCTGGACGCGCTGCACGCCCGCGTCGACCAGGGTGATTTCGGCTACGGACGCGACCCGCAGCACTTGCGCGAGATCATCCGCACCCGCATGGCCGACCGCTACGGCTGGACCATCGCGCCCGAGGACCTGGTCTTTCTCCCAGGGCTGGTCTGCGGGCTAAACGTGGTTACCCGGGCCGTCGGCGGGCCGCACAGCGGCGTCGTCGTCAATACGCCGGTCTATCCGCCCTTCCTGTCCGCCCCGGTCAATCAGGACCGTGCGCTGCATACTGCCGATCTCGCCGTCAATACCCGTCGCGACGCCCAGGGCCGCGCCTATCTGCACTACGAGCTAGACCTGGATGCGCTCGACGCCGCCGCCTGGCCGGACACCAAGCTCTTCATCCTCTGCAATCCGCACAATCCGGTGGGCCGCGCGTATACGCCGCACGAGCTGGCGCAGCTCGCCGATTTTGCCGTGCGCCACGATTTGACGATCTGCTCCGACGAGATCCACTGCGACCTGCTGTTGGACGGTACGACGCACACGCCCATCGCCGCGCTCAGCCCGGAGATCGCCCACCGCACCGTCACCCTTATCGCGCCCAGCAAGACCTTCAACGTGCCGGGACTGGGATGCAGCATCGCGATCATCCCCAATGTCGACTTGCGCCAGCGCGTCGAACGGGCCATGAGCGGCATCGTGCCCCATGTCAATCTCCTGGGGTATGTGGCCGCCATTGCGGCCTATACCGCGTGCGACGACTGGTTGGTCGCGCTGCGCCAATACCTGACCGCCAATCGCGACCTGGCCTTCGACTTCGTGACGGCTAACCTCCCGCAGGTCAGCCTCACGCACCCTGAAGCCACCTACTTGACCTGGCTCGATTTCCGCACGTTGGGGGTCGATAACCCGTACCGCTTCTTCCTGGAAACGGGGCGGTTGGCCTTTGGCGATGGCGCGCCGTTTGGCAGCGGCGGCGCGGGCTTTATCCGGCTCAACTTCGGCTGCCCGCGCGCGACGCCGCAATTGGCCCTAGAAAGAATGGCGGAAGCGGTCGCCCGCGTCGCCTAGTCGCCGGACGTACGGAGCGCAGGATCAAGCCCGGCCTGCGCTCCCTTGGGCGAACGCGCCAGCGCCAGCCCCATCACTACGCACAGCACATAGACAACCACTGTCCCGCCAAAGACGCCGCGCAGCCCGACCCACGACGCCACGATCGCGCCGATCATGGGCGCGACGGCGCGCGCCGCCGAGTTGACGCTCGTGTCAACGCCGTAGGTTGCGCCCTGGCTGCCCGGCGGCGACCAGAGGTTCATGAGCGCCGCTAATGCCGGGACCAGACCGCCCGCCGCAAATCCGACGAGCGCCTGCAACCCGATCAGTTGCCACGCCGCCGTCACGAACGGCTGCGGCACATACAACAGCGCCGCCACCAACGAGGACCCAATCAGGATCTTGATGTGCCCGTAGCGGTCGCCCAACCGCCCCAACCAGACGGCGCTCAGCGCGCCTGTCACCGACGCCGAGCCGATGACAATCCCCGTGATGGAAGCCGCGCCCTCTTCCGTGCCGATCAGTTCCACCACAAACAGCGCCACCAGCGGTTGCAGCATGGTCTGGCCCAAGCTGCGCAGGAATGAGAGTTCATACAGCCCGCCCATCCCCGGCGCATGCAGAATCGTCCGATATGCGGCGAAATAGCCCGGCTGTTCCGATTTCTCAGTGGGCGTAAACTCCTCTTTCACCCAAATCATGGTGCAGATGCCGGACAGCCCGAGCAGCGTCCCCGTGATATAGAAGCTCTCGCGAAACCCAAAGGCGTCGCCCAACACACCGCCGATCACCGGCCCCACCGCCACGCCCACCGAGCGCGACATCTGCAACAGCCCTTGCGCCTCGCCAATGTGCTTGCGCGGCGTGGACCCCGCGGCGAGCGCGCTGGCCGCCGGGACGACGCCCGTCACCAGCCCCTGCAGCGTGCGCAGAATCACCAACTGTTCGGTGTTCTGCACCATACCCATCAGCACCACCAGCACCGCGCCGCCCACCGTGGCGCGCACGAGCATGGGCTTGCGCCCGTAATGGTCGGCAATCGCGCCCCAGACGGGCGCGGCCAGCATCATAGTAAACGCTTGCGAGGCGAAGACCATACCCGACCAGAACTCGACACTGCCACCGGTGGCAATCCCGACTTCCTTTACGTAGAGGGGCAGAAACGGGGTAACGAGGCTGAAGCCCGCCGTGGAGAGCAGTTGGACGACACAGAGGATATAGACGTTACGACGCCAGAGCGGCACGATTCACCAAGACCTTTCCGCAACGAAATGGGGAACGCCGGCACGAGCCGGTTGCGCCCACCGCATCGGCGCGCCCGTCGCCGCGAGGTCTGGTCCAAACGAACAAGGCTCACCACCGCCAACGGGATCAGAAATCTAGGAACGACGCGCTCAGATAAGCGAGTACTCCCAGAGAGATATTATACACCGCGTGCGTCACCATGGCCGTACTGGTGTTGTGCCGATTTCGTAGGTAGGCCAGCAGCAGGCCCAGCAGCAACACGACCACCGTCGAAAAGGTGATACCGTAGTTGCTGTGCACCAGCGCAAACAGCAGCGACGACAGCAGGACGCCAAACTTGGGTGTCAGCGCCCCGCGAAAGAGCGTCTCCTCACCCAATGCCGCCGATAGCCCCAGCGTCAGAATCCCGACCGGCGACGCGATCAGTGCGCCGAGGAGTTGCTCCGTCAGTTTCTCCACGTCCGGGCTGGCCCCGATCCCCACCGTCGAACCAAGATACTCCAGCAGCATCACCACCGGGACCATCACCAACCCGGCCACCACGCCGATCAGCCACTGCCGGCGCGTCGGCACGACGACCCCCAACCGCACCAGCGATTCGCCAAACTTGCGCCGCGTCAGCCAGCCCACGCCGATGAGCGCCAGCACCGCGGTCAACACCTGCTGCACCCACAGCGCCGGGATGCTCGCCGCGCCCCCACCGTCCGTGGTCGCGATCAGCTCCGCCAGATTGTCCAGCCCAATCCCCAATGTGATCAGCAGGTTGACGACTACCATCATCGTAAGCGACAGCGCCACACCATCCACCGGGCTGTCGGCGTCCAGCCGCGTCACGCGCGCGAACACGCGCCGGACTGGCGGCAAGAGCAGCAGTAGCCCGCCCAGCGAGGGAAGCCAGATGCCCACCGCCAACAAAGGCAGCGACGCGACCGCCACCTCCGGCGGTAGCTCCGCCAGCGCGTCGGGCTGGATTTGCACGGCCAGCGCGGCGACCTGCAGCAGCCCGCCAAACACGACCCCCAGCCCGTAGATCGCTGCCACCAGCACGTACGCCGCAATCGCCGCGCCGGTGAAGGGCTGCCCCTGTTCACGCCGCGCCTGTGCGAGATTGGCCAGCCACATCACCGCAAACAGCGGCACGAACAGCGTCAACAGTCCTAGAATCTCGCTCACCCTCAGCTCCTCACCGGCTTGGTTGTCGCCGCGCAGACGCGGCATCGATGCCCGACTTTCCGATCAATTCGACAAAGCCCACGCCGCCCCGTACAATAGCGGAGGATGGACGCTCGCGCCACTTTGAGCAGCACACGATTAAGGAAGTCGCTATGACGTCTCAACCAGAGACCTATACGAACCCATCGGTCACACCGGCCGCGCCGCCTGCGGTCACGTTGCCGCCGGTGGCCGCCGAGATCATCCAGCCCCGCGAGAAAGTCTACGTGCCCGACATCGACTTGACGACCTTGTCGCTGGACGAACTGGCCGGTTCGGACATCGTGTATAATCGCGAACTCTCGTGGCTGGACTTCAATTGGCGTGTGCTGGCCGAGGCGCTGGACGACCGCAACCCCCTCTTGGAGCGACTCAAGTTTATCGCGATCACGGCCAGCAATCTGGACGAATTCTTCCGTAAACGCGTCGGTGGTCTGAAACGCCAGAAGGCCGCGGGCATCGCGCACCTCACGCTGCCCGGCCTTCCGCCCGATGTTCAACTTCAGTATATCGCCAAAGC
>CAYJQA010000497.1:3822-4379 GCA_964372065.1 uncultured Litorilinea sp. | reverse complement strand
GCATAGATGTCTTCCGTGTTCTCGCGGAAGATCACCATGTCCACCAGTTCGGGGTGCTTGACCGGGCTGGGCACACCGTTGAAGTACTGCACCGGGCGCACACAGGCATACAGGTCGAGCCGTTGGCGCAGCGCCACGTTGATGCTGCGAATACCGCCGCCGATGGGCGTTGTTAGCGGCCCTTTGATGGCGACGATGAACTCGTCAATCGCATCGAGGGTCTCTTGCGGCAGCCAAACGACCTCGCCGTAGACCTGGTTGGCCTTGTCGCCCGCATAGACTTCCATCCACGCGATCTTGCGCTTGCCGCCATAAGCCTTGGCCACCGCGGCATCCAGCACCGGCTGGCTCGCCGCCCAAATGTCGGGCCCGGTGCCGTCGCCCTCGATAAACGCCACAATCGGCTGATCCGGCACGTGCAATTTGCCGTTCCGCAGCGTGATCCGTTCGCCGTCTTGCGGCACCATCACCTTTTGATATGCCATCGCCAATGTTCCTCCGTAAAATCTTCCGTAAAGTCTGGGGAGATAACGCGAACTAGACGCCGAGATCGGCGC
>CAYJQA010000497.1:0-3812 GCA_964372065.1 uncultured Litorilinea sp. | reverse complement strand
GCGCCAACCTGCGCGATCCATGCCGGATCGTCGCTATGAAAAATCTCGCCGTTGCGCTGCCGGCTCCACGGACCTGCCAACCACAGGACCAACCGGGCGGCTTGTTCGGCTGAGACCAGCTTCCCTTGCTCAAACGCGTCGTGCCAACGGGCGAAATCCAGCCGGCTTTCGGTGGTATCCACGCTCCGAATATCGGCCTGCATCTCGGTATCGACCATGCCGGGGTACAGCGCGTTGACAGTGACACCCGTCCCCGCCACCTCCAGCCCCAGCACCTTGGTCAGCATGTCCAGCCCTGCTTTGGCCGCGCAATACGCGCTAGCCCCCAGGATGGGGCGGGCCGCCATCCCGCTGCTCACGTTGACGATGCGGCCATGTCGCTGATCAAGCATCAGGGGCAGCACCGCACGCGCCAGGTAGAATGGGCCGAGTAGATTCACCTGGATATTATAGGTCCATTCGTCGGCGTCGGTCTCGGCCACTTCTTCCAACGGCCAGATCACGCCTGCGTTGTTGACCAGAATATCGATCCGGCTAAACTGATCCAGCGCCGCCTCGACCACTTCTTCCGTCTGTTCGGGGTCGGCCACATCCGCCGGCACGGCAATCGCGCGTGCGCCCTGCTGCCGCAAGCGCGCCGCGAGCGCCTCAATCTGGTCCGCGCTGCGCGCCGTCAGCACCACCGACGCGCCGGACTGAACCAGCAGTTCGCTCACCGCCGCGCCGATCCCGCGGCTGCTGCCGGTCACAATCGCTACCTGCCCTTGGAGTTTCTTGCGTGCCATGGGCGCAAGTGTAGCAAATGGCTGGGCAAAGGTCTAGTTTGTGTCGCTCTAGTGGACTTTTGTGCATGGCGCGCCGGCGTGCCCGGCGATGGACGCGAAGACCGGGGCGCTTTGCCCCGGTCTTCGCACAGACAGGATGGGTACGGGAGGTAATTAGCGTTGCGTAAAGGGCAACACCAGTTTGTTATCCAGCGTCAGGCTCGTAACGCGCGTCGCGACGTTCTGGCCGTTCGTGGTCATGTAGCTGTTGATGGACACCGTCGCGCCGACCGCGATCTCGCCATTATCGTCGACGATCTGCGTCGCCGGTGTGACGCTGTAGGCGACGCCGTCCACGACTAGCGAGTTCGCCGCCACCGCCGCGACGCTCGCGCGGCTGTCGTCAACCGACTCGACCTCGCCCACGCTGTCGTCGTCGCCCGCGCCCGGCGGCACGTGCGTCTCAATCTTCACGATGCGGCGCACATTGTTCTCGATCACGTACAGCACTTCTACATACGCGTCCGCCATGAGCAGACCGTCATCCTCCTTGAACCGCGTTGCCAGGTCGGCCTCGAAATCTGCCCCGGCAATGACCCACGTCCCCACGAAACCGGTGAGCGGCTTGCTGTCCACAATCCCAACCAGCTTATTCATATTGGGGTTGTCCAGCCGCCCCTGGCCGTCTTCGAGATGGATCTTGTTGGCGATCCGGCTGCCGTCGCTCTGTAAGAAGTACTTGACCTTGACCACCGCGCCGGTCTGCGGGTCCTCGTCGTGCCGGAAGTTCGTGCCCTCGGTCACCGTGTATTCGACGCCGGCGATCACCCAGACGCCGACGGTACCGGAAGGCGGGCGACTAACGACGATGCCGTAAGCTTGGCCTTCATCGTCGTGGTCATCATCTTCGTGGTCGTGGCGACCGAATTTCAGCTCGATCTCCTTGGCGATGAGTGTCTCGTCGAGTGTACCGACAAACTCCACCTTCACCGTCACGCCCACCGTAAAGACGCCCTCGGCATGCAGATCGGTCTGCTCGGTCACCGAGATGTTCTTGCCGCTTACCACCCACAGGCCGATCAGTCCGCCCACCGGCAATTGTTCCACGACGCCGTACAGCTTGCCCTCGCCGTGATGGTCGTCACCGTTGCCGTCGCCTTGACCATCGTCGCCTGTGGGAGCGTTACACTTGTAGGCTGGCTTGCTCTCGATCTCCGTCGCCACGGTCGGGCTGTCGGCGTCCACATGTACCTTGACGCAGACCTCCTCGTCGAACCCACCGTACTCCGTGTCCAACTCGGTCGCGTCGGTCACGGTGTAGGCAACTCCGCTAATGACCCACGTGCCGGTCACCAGGCCGCTCGCCGGCAGGCTGTCGATGCGACCATAGCGCTCGCTGTCGTCGTCGCCGTGATGCTCGCCGCCATCATCGTCATTACCGTCGTCATTGCCGCCGTTGTCGTCAGGCTGACCGGAGCACTTCTCCGGTTCTTCGGTGCCGATTTCCTTAGCCACCGTCGGATTCGCCGCCGCGACCTCGACCTCGACACACTTGTTTGATTCGAAGCCGCCGTGCAGCGTGGAGAACTCCGTGCTCTCGGTGGCGGTGTATGCCACCCCGCCGATGACCCAGGTCCCGGTCATCACGCCCTGGGGCCACACCGTCAGCAACCCGTAGGCTTTGATGTCGTCGCCATTGTCGCCGCCGTTGTCATCGCCGCCGTCGCCGGTGGGCACGCCCTGTGCTGCCGGCGCAGCAAGCTCCGCCGCAAAGGCCGGCTGGCCACGCCACAAGACCACTAGCGCCAGTGCAAAGAGCGCCGCCGCCATGATCCGCCACGCGTGGCCCTGTGTGATGCGGGCCTCAAACTGCTTGTGCATTCCGATTTCCTCCGTGTTGTGTAGCTCGGTTCCGATGGCCGGGCAGGCGAACCGCCCGCCTGCCGCCTCATGTTCTTACTGTACTACTTGTGTCGTCTGTGTTTGTCGAAAATACATCAATCTGCTGCCACGCGCCGCAGACATTAGGCGTAGGCCCCCAATACAAAGGGGCGAGGCCCGTTTCGGGCCTCGCCCCGCTCTGGCCGGCTTGCGCCGCCTACCGCTGCATGTGCGGCAGATACAGCAGCGCACTCCCAGCCTCCGCGTCGAGGCCTAACGCGCGGCCCACGTTCAGCAAGCGGCCGATCTTCCCTGCATATGCGACAGGATTGGCGGCGTCAATATCCGTGCCGGTGGCGGCCAATTGATCATGGATCGATGCGTGGGTCACGGCGACCGCCGTCTTTCCCTCGACTTGCGCCGCCGCGCCGCTGACAAATGCCGTAGACATGGACGTGCCGCTCCAGGTGGCGTAGCCCGCGCCCTGCTCCTTGATAATGGTGGACATAATGCCCACCCCCGGCGCGGCCAGATCGACCCACCCCGCGCCATAGTTGGCGAAGCTTGCTTTCACATTGCTCGCATCCACGGCCGTGACCGCGATCACCCCGTCATAGCCCGCCGGGTACTGGATAATTTGCGCGCCCGTGTTGCCCGCGGCGGCCACCAGCACCACTCCGTCGTCGACGGCGCGCGCCACCATGTCGCGCAGAACTTGCGAGTCGAACTCGGTCCCCAGGCTCATGTTGATCACATCCGCGCCGTGAGCCACCGCCCACTCGATAGCATAGGCCAACAGGAAGGTATTCCCGCGACCGTTAGCATCCAGGACGCGTACGGGCAACAGCGTAGCGTTCATCGCCATCGCCGCGATAATGCCGGTCACATGCGTACCGTGCCCCCACGCCAGGCCCGGCCCCACCTCGCTGGGATCAGTATCGTCGTCGACCACGTCCAGGCTTGGCAGTTGCAGCCGCCCTGCAAATTGCTCGTGGGACGTGTAGACCCCGGTGTCCAGGATGGCGACGACAACGCCGGCACCGTCATAGGCGCGTGCAGCATCGCTCAAGTTCACCTGAGCATAGGCAGACTGGCCGGTGTACGCACCCGGCTCGTCCGCCCCGCCCCAGCCCCAGGGCTTGTAGCCGTCGCCTTCCGGCACACCGT
>CAYJQA010000496.1:1285-4387 GCA_964372065.1 uncultured Litorilinea sp. | reverse complement strand
CTGGTGCGCTTTGACACCACCAACCCACCCGGCGACGAAGCCGCGTGCATCGGCTATGTGCGCGACCTGCTCGCCGACGCGGGCATCGCGTCCACCCTGCTCGCCAAGACGCCCAGCCGTCCCAACCTCATCGCCCGCCTGCCCGGTCGCGGCGACGCGCCGCCCCTGCTCTGGCAAGGCCACGTGGACGTGGTCACCACCGCCAACCAGCAGTGGAGCCACGACCCCTTTGGCGCGGAACTCATCGACGGGGTGGTGTGGGGTCGCGGCACGCTGGACATGAAAGACGGCGTCGCCATGATGCTCGCCGCCATCCTGCGCGCCAAGGCGGAAGGGCTGCGCCCCGCGGGCGACATCATCCTGGCGGTCATGGCCGACGAAGAAGCCGCCAGCGACTATGGCGCGCGCTTCCTGACCGAAGAACACCCGGAGCAATTCGCCGGCGTCCGCTATGCCATCGGCGAAGGCGGCGGCACTTCACAAAACCTGCTGGGCAAACGCTTCTATTCCATCATGGTCGCCGAAAAACAGGTCTGCTGGATGAAAGCCACCGTGCGCGGACCCGGCGGCCACGGCTCCACGCCGCTGCGTGGGGGCGCGATGGCGGCATTGGGCCGGTTGCTCTCCACGCTCGACACCCACCGTTTGCCCGTCCACATCACGCCGGTCATGCGTCAGATGATCGCGGCCATGGCCGAGGCCACGCCTGCCCCGCTGGACGCGACGCTCATGCAACTGCTCGACCCGGCCCAGACGGACATGGTGCTGGACACACTCGCCGCGCAGGGGGTACGCGTGGCCCGTTCGCTCGACGCGCTGCTCCACAACACCGTCAACGCCACCGTCGTCCACGGCGGCTACAAGACCAACGTCATCCCCAGCGCCATCAAAGTGGAACTGGACGGCCGCGTGCTGCCCGGCTATACCGTCGACGACATGCAGGCCGAAGTCAAGGCGCTCTTGGGCGCGGACCTGGAGCTGGCGATCACCCGCCATGACCCCGGTCTGGCCGACGTGGACATGACCCTCTTTCCGCTCCTGGCCGAGTTGGTGCGTGAGGCCGACCCCGACGGTATCCCCATCCCCGCCATGGTCGGCGGCTTCACCGATGGGCGCATGTTCGCCCGGCTGGGCATCCAAAACTACGGCTTCTTGCCCCAGCGTATGCCCGACGACTTTGCCGGCTCCGGCCTCGTCCACGGCGCGGACGAACGCATCCCCGTCGCCGCGCTGGAGTTCGGCACGCAGGTACTCTACCGGCTGCTGGAACGGTATCGCGTGTAACGCCGCCCATGTACCTCCTGCTTGCGTCCGCTGCTGCCGCCGTTGTCCTTCTCCTGCTCGGCGCGGCCGCGCTGCTCTATGCCCGCCGCCAGGCGCGGCAAATCGGCCTGCCGACCGGGCAGGTCGTCTACAGCGATACGGGCGGCTGGGAAAAGGTCGAACAGCCTTTACTCAGCCGCCGTTATGGGCTGGTGGGCAAGCCGGATTATCTGGTGTCCGTGCGCGCGGAGGGCCGCGCCACGCTCATCCCGGTGGAAGTAAAAAGCCGCCGCGCCCAGAAAGCTCGCACAGCGGCTTATCACCATATTCTCCAACTGGCAACCTACTGCCTGCTGGTCGAGGACGTTCACAAAGTGCGCCCGCCCTACGGCCTGCTGCGCTATGCCGACGCCACGGTCCGCATCGACTTCACCGACGACCTGCGCGCCGCGGTCCTGCAGGCCGCCGACGGCATCCGCCGCGCCCGCGCCGCTGAGGACCTCCACCGGGACCACGCCGACCCGGCGCGCTGCCGTCACTGCGGCTATCGCCACGCCTGTGGCGAGGCCGTGCCGGACTAGCCGGCCCTAGCCCACCGGCAGCAGACTGGCCCCGCTCTCAGGGTCGAAGAAATGGACGTGCGCCAGGTCCAGATTCACCTGCACCTGCGCCGTCTCGCGGATGGTGACATCGGGCCGCGCGCGCGCCAGCAGGATCTCCTTGCCCAAGGCCACGCTGATATAGTTGTCCGACCCTAGCGGCTCGACCAAGTCCACCACACCCTGCACCTCGCCGGGTCGGGCCGCGCCCAGGGCGAGGCCGACTTCCTCGGCGCGTACCCCGCAGACCACCGGCATCTGCCCCCCGCCCAATTTGGGGTTGGCGACCATCCGGCTGCGCATATCCGGTGGGATGGGATAGCGGGCAAACCCTGTCTGTAAATAAAGCTCGCCGTTGTCGCTTTCCAGGTGCGCGTCAAAGAGGTTCATGGGCGGGCTGCCGATAAAGCGCGCCACAAACTGGTTGGCGGGGTGATGATAGATGGTCACGGGGTCGCCGATCTGCTGCACCAGCCCCCCACGCATCACCACAATGCGGTCGCCCATGGTCATGGCCTCGACCTGGTCGTGGGTAACATAGACCGTTGTGATGTTGAGTTGGCGCTGCAGGTGGATGATCTCCCGGCGCATCTGCACGCGCAACTGCGCGTCCAGGTTGCTCAGCGGCTCGTCCATCAGAAACAGCTTCGGCTGGCGCACGATGGCGCGGCCCAACGCTACGCGCTGGCGCTCGCCGCCGGAAAGCTGGCGGATGCGGCGCTCCAGCAGGTGTTCGATGCCCAACAGCCGCGCCGTATCCGTCACGCGGCGGCGGACCTCATCCTTGGCGACCCGGCGCAGTTGCAGCGGATAGGCGATGTTGTCGAACACCTTCTTGTGCGGATAGAGGGCGTAGTTCTGGAACACCATCGCGATGTCCCGATGGCGCGGCTCGACCTTGTTGACCACCTTGCCGTCGATCAGAATCTCGCCGTCGGAAATACTCTCCAGCCCGGCAATCATGCGTAGGGTGGTCGTCTTGCCACAGCCGGACGGCCCGACGATGACCAAAAACTCGCCTTCTTCGACGGTCAGGTTGACATTGTCAACGGCCAGCGCCTCGCCGTAGCGTTTGCACAATTTCACACAATCAACTTGGCTCATATTGAAAATTCCTTGCTCGGCAATGAAGGGCGTCTATGGCTGATGCGTCTACTTTTCACCGGTCGCCACCATCCCGCGCGTCAACTGGTTCTGCACCAGCATGAACAGCACGACGACGACGATCGTGGTCAAGAAC
>CAYJQA010000496.1:0-1275 GCA_964372065.1 uncultured Litorilinea sp. | reverse complement strand
CAACAGATTCCATTCCACCTGGAAACGGGCAACAAACTTAAACAAACCAATCGTCAGCGGCATCTTCTCCGGGCTGCGGATAAAAGTCAGCGGGAAGAGGAACTCGTTCCAGCCGTTCATAAAGCCGAAGATGCCCACGGCCACCAGCCCCGGCCAGGAGAGGGGCAGCGTCATCTGGATCATCGCGCCGACCCGCGAATTGCCGTCCATCATGGCCGCTTCCTCGATCTCCACCGGGATCGTCATGAAGTAGCCCATGAGTAGCCAGACCATGAAGGAGAGGCTAAAGACTGCGTTGAGGAGGATCAGCGTCCACAGGCTATCCATCATGTTGAGCGCCGCCACCACCCGGAACAGACCCAGGATGATCACGACCGGCGGAAACATCTGGATCGCCAGGAGCAGCAGCAGGAAGAGCTGCCGACCCTGAAACTTGTAGCGGGCCAGCGCATACGCGGCGGGTACGCCGATCAGCAACGCCACCACTGTGGAGCCCAGACCGATGACCAGGCTGTTGCGGAAATAGGTCGCCAGCGGCGCTACCGTCCAGATCTCGGCGTAGTTCTGGAACGTCGGTGTACGTGGCAAGAACGAGGGCGGCGGGATGTAGACTTCCTGGCTCGTCTTGAACGAAGTCGAGATCATCACGATGATGGGAAACAGGCTGATGAACAAGACCGGCAGCAGCACGGTCACGATGCCGATCCATTTGACTTTCTGGGCGCTGCTCATGCTTCCTCCTGCGCGCCGGTCAGGCGGGTGTAGAGGATGCTGAAGATAACTAAGACGACAAAGAGGGTCGTCGCCAACGCAAAGCCGGCGCCGAAGCGTAGGTTCTCAAAGGCAATCTTGTACAGATAGGTCACTGCGATATCCGTGCGGTAAAGCGGATTGCCGCGCGTCAAGATCCAAACCACGGTGAAGCCGCGGAAGGCCCAAATGATCGAGAGCATGGTCACCAGCATAATGGTCATCTTGGTCTGCGGCAGCGTCATGTCGGTAAACTCGTGCCAGATGTTGGCGCCGTCCATCTTGGCCGCGTCGTAGATGTGGGGTGGGACCGCCTGCATCGCGGCCAGGAAGGTGATGGTCATAAACGGCACCGACGACCACACCTCCACAAAGATAATGGCCCAAAACGCCAGATCCGGCTCGTTAAGCCAGACGATGTACTCCTTGATCACGCCCAGTTGGGCGAGCAGATAGTTGAGCGACCCCATCTGTCCGTGAAAGATCCAGCGCCAGGTCATGGCCGAGATGGCAAAGGGCATGGCC
>CAYJQA010000495.1:0-4435 GCA_964372065.1 uncultured Litorilinea sp. | reverse complement strand
TTGACCGCCTCGGCCAGCGGCGCGACATATTCCCGGCTGATCCACGCCGCCATTTCCAGTTGGGCGCGGGTCAAGACCGGGTCGGGCCGCGCCAGCCGCAACACCGGCTTGGTGGGGACCGGCGAATGGTCGCTCAACGCCAGGACAAAGCCTTGCACCTCGCGCGCGCCGAACGACACCCACACCAAATGGCCGGGCTGCACCACGGTTTCCAGTTCGGGCGGCAGATGATAATGGAAGGCTTGCAGGGAAACGGAATCGTCGTCGGGCGGCGACCCGCCGGGCGCGTCTAGCTCGTCCGGCGCAGGCGGCTCCTCGGCGCGAAAGCTGCGCCGGATGGGGACGTTGACGATGATTTCGGCAAACAACATGGGCTTTTGTGCGGGCGCGACCGCGGGCTTTACCCGCGCGTCCCGTAAATTGACTCTTGGCTGACGCCAAAGATGAACGCGGCCAGCGCGGGGAGCGTCCCGGCCACCAGATTCGTCATCGGGTTCACGCCGGCCAGCAGATAGGCCCCGCCAAACAGCAGATAGCCCAGCGCGCCTACACTCGCGCCGATGATGGGCAGCATCAGCCCGCGCAGGCCATACTTGCGGTCAAAGAAGCTGTCGGCGGAGGCCGCATGTTGGCGCATGGTATACAGCGCGCCCGCCGCGCCGCCCAACGCGCCCGCCGCGACCGCGCCCACGAAGGCAGGCCAGTGAAGCAGCATCCCGCTCCCCAGCACCCCGGCCATCGCCGCCGCGAACTGGAGTTGGAAGACATAGCGAGCGGCGAAGAGAATCGCGCTAAACGCCAACCACCCCAACAGATAGACCCGCAGCCGGTCACGATAGAGGTCGGACCAGGAGCGCGTCTGGCGCAGCCGCTGCACGATCGTGCGCACCTGCTGCATGTAATACTCCACCTCGGCGGAGCGCAGCGGGTCACTCTGCAAGATCGAGTACGCCTTGTCCAGCAGATGCCGGGCGCGCTCGCTCGTCTCATGGCCCACCGGCAGCAGCGTCGCAATCTCACCGTGCAACTCGGCGATCTCCCGGTTCAGCGCATCCGGGTCCAGGTTGGACATGCGCGGCAGCAGCGTGGAGCGCCGCTTGCCGCCCATCACGGCCATCGCCTGGACAAAGTCGACGGGGTCCTGGCGCACCGCGCTCCCCGTCTCACGCCGGTCTTGCGGGCGGAACTCGGTGAAGGGCGCGGGAATGTCGTCGTCCTGCTCGGCTTCTTGTTCTTGCGCGCCGAAGTCCTGCCAGTCCCACTTCTCCGCACTCTGCGCCCACTGGGTCTCCGCCGGCGGCGGCGTGGGGCGAACGGGCGGGCGCTGCCGTGTGTTGGCCGCGCGCTCCGGGTCCGGGCGTGGCGGCGCAGCGCCATCCCGCGGCGCTGTGGTCGCCGCGTCTTCCTCAGATCGTTCCTGGCGATAGGAAGTTGGCTCTTGGCGCGACCCGGACGGCGGGCGGCGGCTATCGCCGGGCGTGCTGCCGTTACGATACGCCGGCGTGGCGCGCGTGTCGTCGCCCAGGTCACGGGCGCGCGGTTCCACCCGCCGTTCATCGACGCCGTTCGGGCGCGCCGGAGCGGGCCGCGCAGCGTCGCCGGGCGCGGCGGTCGGGGCATCGGCAAACCGGCTCGCGCCGGGCGAAGGATAGGTCGCGTTGCTGCGCCGGTCCGCCTCCCCATTAGGCGCATCGCCGCCCAAGTCCTGACCATAGCCGGGGTCAAAACGGCTGCCGTCCCGTTGGGCCGGGCGCGGCGCGACGGTGTCCGCCGCCGAGACGTCCACCCCGCCCATCATCATTTCGTCCATGAGCAAGTCGGCGCGCCAGCGCAGCAATTCGGGACTCTCGTCCACATGATTGGCGTGGCGCGCGGCGCTATAACGCACCGGCGTAGCCGCCGGTCGCGCAGAATTATCGGTGTTGGCGGGACCCAACTCAGGGTCGAGCGACATCGTTCCTCCCGACGACAATGAGCGCCAGATTCGCGCTTCCAAGCAGGCATAGTGTACCATCGGTGCAGGCGGTTGCCAAGCTACGTTATCTGTATACATAACCTGCGCCAACCGGACCGTCGCCCGACAACCGGCACGCGGCGGGCGCATGGTATGGTTGTCCTGGCGTCCGCCGCCGGATTTGACAGCGGGGCCACCCTACCCCTATACTGGCATTTTGCATCTAGCGGATTTCCTGTGATGATCATCGGCGTCCCTGCAAGGGCGCCGCTTTATGCCACAACTCAAGGAGTGTGAACCATGCCGAAGCGAACATGGCAGCCAAAGGTACGGAAGCGGCTCAAGACCCACGGCTTCCGCGCCCGCATGCGTACCCCCGGCGGGCGCAATGTGCTCAAGCGCCGGCGGCTACGCGGCCGCGCCCAACTCACGGTGCAGTTGACCATCCGCAAGGCGGTCTAGACCGGCTGTTGTACGCCGGCCACAGCGCGAACGCGGGCACACCTGAGTGTCGCCTGGGAGCGTAGCGTGAAACAACGGTATCGCGTGCGCGAAAACCGGCGCTTCCAGGAGATCCGGCGGCAGGGTCGATCCTATACGAACGAGCTATTGGTCTTGTGTGTGCTGCCCAATCAGTTGTCGTATAGCCGGTTTGGCTTCTCAGTCAGCAGCCGCATCGGCCATGCCGTCAAGCGCAACCAGGTCAAGCGCCGGTTGCGGGAAGCGATGCGGCTGCGGATGGATTGCATTAAACCCGGTTGGGATTTAATCTTGATTGCCAGGAATCCGATTCGCAGCGCGGACTATCACGACATGGCAGCCGCCTGCGCCCGCCTGCTTCGGCGGGCGCATTTGTTGATTGAGGCGGCAGAAGGGTCTGCGCCTTGCGTCGCATCGTCCTAATGCTCATCCGCGGCTATCAACGCTTTCTTTCGCCGCTGTTGGGTAGCAATTGCCGCTACTACCCAACCTGCTCCCACTACACCTATCAGGCCATTGAGAAATACGGCTTGGCCAAAGGTGGGTGGATGGGGCTGCGCCGCATTGCGCGCTGTCACCCCTGGCATCCCGGCGGTTTTGACCCGGTCCCGTAGCGCGTCACGGGCCGGCGGCGACTCAGCGATGATTGGGCCGGCCGCGACCGCGCCCAAGGAGAATAGGTAAACGTGAGACGAACTAAGTTCCTGATCCTGCTCGCGCTGGTCGCGGCGGTGTTTTTGCTCAGCGGCTGCGGCGTGCCCATGACCGGGGCCGACGTCGTCAACACGCCGCCCGATGGCTGGTGGCAGTCGCTGGTCGTCTGGCCGCTGGGCCGGTCGCTCATTTGGCTTGACGCCCAATTGGTGAACATCGGTCTCCCCTATCACTGGGGCTTCGCCATTATCTTGTTCACCCTGATCGTCAAGGTTGTCACCTTCCCGCTCACGGTCTCGCAGATTCGCGGCATGCAGGCGCAAAAAGAACTCCAGCCCCGCATCCAAGAACTGCAGAAGAAGTACGGCAAGGATCGCGAAAAGATCTCGCAAGAGCAGATGAAGCTCTATCAAGAGGCAGGCGTCAACCCACTCAGCGGCTGTCTGCCCTTGGTGATCCAAATGCCCGTCCTGTTCGGCCTCTATGCCGCGCTCATCGCCATCGGCCCCAACCTCAATAATGCCAACTTCATGTGGATCCCGGACCTGGGCATCCCCAAGTATAACGAAGGCATGAGTTGGATCCCGCGCGAGTTTAACGCGGGCAACTATGGCATGTTGTTCGCCTATCTGATCCTGCCGGCCCTCCTGATGGTCTCCCAGTTCCTCATGCAGAAGTGGATGACCCCAGCCCAGCCGCCGACCGGCGACTCGGACAACCCCATGGCGGGCATGACCAAGCAGATGACGCTCATGATGACGCTCATGTTTGGCTTCTTCACGCTGCAAGTGCCTGCCGGACTCACCCTCTATTGGGTGACCAGCAACTTGCTGCAGATGCTCCAACAGTGGGTCGTCACCGACGAACGTTTTGGCATTAGCAAGCCGGTCGCCAAATTGGCGACTGTTACCGCCGGGTCGACGGCTGCGCTGCCCGCCACACAGCAACAGGGCGGCAACGGCGTCAAGGCTGCCGCCAACCCCTCCGGCGTGACCGAGGCTCAACCCAAGGCGGAGGTCGTCAAAGATGCCCGCCGGCGTCGCCCGAAACGGAGATAAACACCTATGCCAGACAGTGGAACCGAATTTACCGGCAAAAGTGTCGACGATGCCATTGCCGATGGCTTGGCCCAGTTGGGTCTGCGCCAAGACCAGGTAGAGATCGAGATCCTCAGCCGCGGCAGCCGCGGCATCTTTGGCTTGGGCAGCGAACCGGCGAAGGTGCGCATCGTCCGGCTCGCCGGGCCGGCGACCCCAGCCCCCACTACCCCTGCCCCCAACCCCGCCCAGCCGGCCGCGCCTGCGCCCCCCCCCACGCCGCTCCCCGCCCAGCCGCGCCGCGTGGTCG
>CAYJQA010000494.1:0-4442 GCA_964372065.1 uncultured Litorilinea sp. | reverse complement strand
GCCCTGCGCCGTGTCCACCAGGAACATGCGCCCCGGCTCCAACCGCTTCTTCACCAGCACGTTCGCCGGGTCCACGTCCAGCACGCCGACCTCCGACGCCATGATGACCCGCTCGTCTTTGGTCACATAATAGCGTGACGGCCGCAGCCCGTTGCGGTCCAGCACCGCGCCGACCACCGTGCCGTCGGTGAAGGCGATGGACGCCGGGCCATCCCACGGCTCCATCAGCGTGCTGTGGTATTCATAAAAGGCGCGCTTGGTGGGGTTCATCTCCGGGTTGCCCGACCACGGCTCCGGGATCATCATCATCATGACATGGGGCAGCGTGCGCCCGGAGAGCGCGAGGAACTCCAGACAATTGTCGAACATGGCCGAATCGCTGCCGCTTTGGTCGATGATGGGCAGCACCTTGGCGATGTCGTCGCCCCACAGCGGCGACTGCAACTGCGACTCGCGCGCCGTCATCCAGTTGACGTTGCCGCGCAAGGTGTTGATCTCGCCGTTGTGGATCAGATAGCGATAGGGGTGGGCGCGCTCCCAACTGGGAAAGGTGTTGGTGCTGAAGCGTGAATGGATCAGCGCCAGCGCCGATTCCATGTCGGTGTCCGACAAATCGGGATAGAACTCCGCCACTTGCGCGCAGCGCAGCATGCCCTTGTAGACCAGTGTGCGCCCCGACAGGCTGGCAAAGTAGAAGAGGTCCCCGCAGGCTTCGCCCGCCGCGCGCGCCTCGTGAATGGCGTTTTCGATGCGCCGCCGGATGACATAGAGCTTGCGCTCAAAGGCCAAATCGTCGGTCTTGGGCAGGCGCGCATCGTTGCGCCCGATGAAAAGCTGGCGCACAAACGGCTCGCGCGAGCGCGCGGCCTTGCCTAGCCCGCGCCCGTTGGTGGGGACGGTGCGCCACCCCAGCACAGTCTGGCCCTCCTCGGTCACGACCTGCTCCACCAGCGCCTCACAGCGCCGCCGGGCGTCGGCATCCTGCGGCAAAAAGACCATGCCCACGCCGTAAGCGCCGCGGTCAGGCAGCACAAAACCCGCCGCCGCGCAGACCTTAACTAAGAGCTTGTGGGGCAGTTGAATCAACAGGCCCGCGCCGTCGCCCGTGTTGACCTCCGCGCCGCACGCGCTGCGGTGATCCAGATTGTTGAGCACGGTCAGTGCGTCCTGCACGATGCCGTGCGACGCCCGCCCCTTGATATCCACAACAAAACCCACGCCGCAGGCGTCGTGCTCAAATCGCGGATCGTACAGTCCTTGCTTGGCAGGTAGTCCGTTCTCTCCCATGGGAAGCCGGGAGCTAGTATGCTCGACCACTGACTCTCTCCTTTGTCGCCAACCGGATAGCCTCAGCACGCCTTGCAGCCGGTGTTGTCAAACGCCCTCCCCACGGGCGGCGTCGCGGCGACCTTGCCGTCAACCCACGGTGCAACTCTCGTGAAATTCGTCACGACTCCCGCCTAGGCCGATTGCCCATCTGTTCTTGCCGGTCGCACTGTGGGTGTGCCCCGTCGCGGCCGGGTCAATAGACTGCAATAGGGTGGAACTGCGGGAGCAAAGAAACCCTCGCCTTTCCCAGAGCTTTCCCAGGAAGAGACGCCTACCGTGTGATTCAGCGTTGAATCAATGGAGATCCGTCGTCGGGGTCGGTCCGTCGTTGGACCAAGTGCGCTGGCTTCTGCGCGAGGATGTTGGCGACGCCGCCAAGCCGATTACTGTAATTGGAGAGTATACTACAATGCGTTCGACGCTGTCTAAGTACAAAAATGCAGGATGAACTTTATCCGTGACCCCGCCCCAACCCGCCAGGAGCGCGCCATGATCATCGAGTGGAATGCCCATTTGTTTAGCGCCGACACGCAACGCTACCCCTTTCACCCGCGGGCGGCCTACACCCCTGACGCAAGCCATCTCGCCGCGGACCCGCTGGCAGACTACACCGCGCGCCTGAACAGCCTGGGCATCGACCGCGCCGTCCTGGTCCACCCGGAGCCGTATGGCGACGACCATCGCCTGGTGCTGGACTGTCTCCGCCGCGCGCCGGGGCGCTTCCTGGGCACGGCGCTCTTCTATCCCGACGACCCCGCCGCACCCGCCAAGCTGGCGGACCTCGTAGCGCAAGAGCCGCGCATCATCGCGCTGCGCTTCCACGCGCATCGCGGCAAGGAGAAGTATCTCGCGAGCTTTGACGATCCCGGCGTGGTCGCGCTCTGGGACCACGCCGCGGCGCTGGGTCTCGTGGTGGAACTGCACATCGGCCCCAATTACGCCGTCCAGGCGGCCCGGCGCGTTGCCGACCACCCGCAGACACCGGTGCTCATCGACCACTTGGCCGAGCCACACATGGGCAGCGCCGTCGAGTTCGCCGACGTGTTGGCGCTCGCGCGCTTCGACCAGGTGTACATGAAGCTGTCGGGCCTCAACCACTTCGCCGCCGATGCGCCGCTCTATGCCGGCGCCCGTCCCTTCACCCGCTGGGTCGCCGACGCCTTTGGCCCCGACCGTCTCATCTGGGGCAGCGGCACACCCGCCATCGTCGATGCGCACCTGGATCACTGGAGCGTCGCCGATCGCGCCAAGGTCAAAGGCGGCAACCTGGCGCGGCTTCTACCCTGGCGCGCCGCTTAACCCCGCGGCGGCCCGGCCATCACGCGCGCCATCAGCCCGTCAAAGTCGGCGCGCAGCCCATAGAGCGACTCCAGCCACCACGTCGCGCCCGCCGCGGCATAGTCGGCCAGATGCCCCGTCGCGCCGGGTTCGCTGATCCCCGACACGGCCACGTCAAACGGGCCGCTTGCCGTTCGCTGTTCCCGAATCGCCGCGATCTCCGTCGCCAGCTTCGCCGGCGTGCGGGTCGTCGCTCCGGTCTCGTCTGCCGTACCGATCACCCAGCCATCCCAACGCGCCGCCCGCCGCTGCGCCGCCCTGGACTCACCGCCGATCCAGATGGGCGGCCGCGGCTGTTGTACGGGCAGCGGGGCCAACGTGACGCCGTTGACCGTGTAGTGCGGCCCCGCGTGCGTCACCGCCTCACCACGCAGCAGACCGTCCACGATAACCAAGCCTTCGTCCAACATCGCGGCGCGCGTCTTGGCGTCGGTCGGCTCCCCAAACGCGGCGAACTCCGCCTCGGCGGCGCCCAGTCCCGCCGCAAAGATCACGCGCCCGTTGCTCAACAGGTCGAGCGTCGCCAGCGCGTGCGCCACTATTTGCGGCCGTCGCCGCGGCAGCGGCGTCACGTTTGAGCCGATCTTGAGCGTGGTCGTCGCCTGTGCCACCGCCGCCAGCGTCACCCATGGGTCACCCGTCGGTAGCCCATACACAAAGCCCAGATGATCCCACACGAAAAGCGCCTCCCACCCGGCGGCATCGGCGGCCTGCGCCAGCGCGACCACCGGCCGCGGGTCCGCATACGGTCCCAGCGGCACGACCTCGATCCCATAACGCATGGTACCCTCCTTATACATTTGTATGTGCAGCGTATATGCAGCGGAATGGTCCCCGCGCAATTGCGTCTTGCCCACACCACCGTATACGATTATCTCACCGCCATACGCCCTAACCTGTTTTGGCAGTGTTCCCGTCCCACACAGAGAAAGCATCCATCCATGTCTACGATCCGCCTCGGCTATGTCGGCTGTGGCTTCATGGCCCAGAAAGTCCATCTACCCAACTTCTCCAGCCTACCCGGCTGCGAACTGGTCGCGCTGGCCGAAGTCCGCCAAGACCTGGGCCGCCGGGTACAGGCGCGCTGGGCCATCCCCAAGCTCTACCCCGACCACACCGCCATGCTGGCCGACCGGGAGATCGACGCGGTCGCCGTCTCCGCGGCCTTTGGCGTCCAGGGCAACATCGCGCGCGATGCCCTGCTGGCGGGCAAGCATGTCTTCATGGAAAAGCCCATGACCGTCTCACTCGCCCAGGCGGACGCGCTGCTGGCCGCGTCCGCCCAGAGCGGCGCACGGCTCATGGTCGGCTACATGAAACGCTATGATGCGGGCAACGAACTAGTCAAGGCGCAGGTGGACCGCTTCCGCGCCACGGGCGAATTGGGCAGCCTGACCTACGTCCGCAACCACGGCTTCTGCGGCGACTGGATCGCCGGGCTGGACGCGCCCCTGCTCACCAGCGACGAACCCATGCCCACGGCTCCCATCGCCGGCCCGGACTGGCTGCCGCCCGCCCGCCTCAGCGCCTATATCGGCTATCTCCAGCAGTACACGCACAACCTCAACCTCATGCGCTGGCTGCTGGACGCCGGCGACGACGTGCGGGTCAAGGCCGTGGACCTGGACGACGACGGCTACACCGGGATCGTGGTGCTGGAGATGGCGGGCGTGCGCTGCGTGCTGGAGAGTGGCCGCGTCTCCCACTATCGCTGGGATGAGCACACGCAGCTCTACTTCCGGCATGGTTGGGTCAAAACTTGGGCGCCGCCACTC
>CAYJQA010000493.1:0-4460 GCA_964372065.1 uncultured Litorilinea sp. | reverse complement strand
CGAATCGTGGCCGGCCTGGTGCAGTTGGAGGTGAGCGCCCCGGCCGGGACCATTTTCGACCTGTGCTACGCAGAAGAACCGATCACCGGCAAGGAGCGGGGGTTCGGTGCGCCGCATAACGGCAGCCGCGGCCCGCGCTGGGGCTTTATGGAGGGCGAGCCGAGCTACAACTGGGGGCCGGGGATGCGCGTCTATGGGCTGCCCTACAGCGACGTGCCGGAGGTGCATACCTACGACGACCTACAGGTCCCGGCGAATGCCCGGCGCATGGGCGAGGCCATGCAGGCGCGCATGGGGCAAGGCGATGTCGCGACCAATCTGCTGGTGACCAGCCTGATCGCCAATGCGTACATGATGACCGGCGCGGAGAAGTATCGGGAGTGGGTGACGCGCCCGGGCCAACGGCGGGCTGCTGCCCGACAACGTGGGGCTGGCGGGCAAAGTGGGCGAGACCATGGACGGCAAGTGGTATGGTGGGCTGTATGGCTGGACGTGGCCGCACGGCTTCTACAACATCGGCATGGCGGCGACTGTGGCCGCGGCCAACGCCTATCTGCTGACCCAAGACCCCGGCTATTTGGAACTGCCGCGCACCCAATATGATCGGGTGGCGGGCCTGGGCGAGATGCGCGACACGCGCGAACTGGAGATGAGTCTGCGCCATCACTGGATCGGCGCACTGGACGACGACGCGCACGCCGTCACCTGGGTCGCGCCCTATCGCTATGGCGACAACGGCTGGTTTGATTACCAACCGCTGTCGCCCATCTATCCGACCGCGATCTGGAACATGTCCATGGCGGAGGAGGACTGGGCGCGCATCGAGGCGATCCGCCGGCATGAGCCGTTTGACTGGCGGCCCGTGGCGACCTTCCGCACCAAAGAGGAAAGCGGGCATGAGCGGCCCTGGCTGCGCTATTTGGCGGGCGACAATCCGGACTATCCTGAGCAGATATTGCAGGCGGCGTATGGGGCCGTTTGCCGGCGGCTGGCGCTGATCGCGCAGGATCAGGCCGACCTGACCAAAGTCAACATTCACCACTGGCAAGAACTCAACCCGGTGGTGACCGAGGCGTTGGTGCAACTGACGTTGGGCGCGCCGCAAGCCATCTACAACGGCGGGCTGCTGCTGTGCCGGCTGCGCTACTTCGACCCGGCGCGCCAACGGCCCGGTCTGCCCCAGGACGTGGCGGCGCTGGTGGAGACGCTGGAAGCCGACCGGGTGGTGGTGACGCTGGTCAACCTTAGCCCGCTGGCGGAACGGGCGGTGATCGTCCAGGCGGGCGGCTTTGGCGAGCATCAGTTTACCAGCGTGGCCTATGACGAACGGACCAGCGTCTATCCAGGGTCGCAGAAGGAGTACGGCGCGCCGCCGTTGACGACCGCGACCGACATCGCCCAGGTGGATGGGCAGTGGCTCCAGGTGGCGCTGCCGCCGGCCACCTGCATCCGGCTGGAACTGGGGCTGGCGCGCTATGTCAATCAACCGTCGTATGCGTTGCCGTGGGATAACCCGGCATGATCATTGACACGCACCTGCACTTCTGGGACCTGGCGAGTTATGACCGTACCGGCTGGCTAAAGGGCAAGCCGGTATTGGAGCGGTCCTACCTGCCCGACGACCTCGCGCCGGACTTTGCCGCGTGCGGCGTGGACCGCGGGGTGATCGTGGAGGCGGCGCGCGATTCGCACGCGCTCAATCGCTGGTGGCTGGCGCTGGCGGAGAGTTCGCCCAGCATCGGCGCGGCGGTGTTGGGGTGCAGCCTGGAGCAGCCCGACTTGGCGGCGTGGCTGGATGAATATGGCCGCAGTCGCTATTTCGTGGGGGTGCGGACGGCGCCCGCGGGCGCGCCGGACACATGGGCCGCTAACCCGGCGACGCAGGCCGGGCTGGCGGAGTTGGCGCGCCGCGATCTGAGCCTGGACTTGCTCGTTCCCTATCCGGCCCTCGCGGCGGTTGATGCGTTGGCCGCGGCCTATCCGGGGCTGCGGATCATCCTCAACCACTGTGCCAACCCGCCGCTGCGCGAGGGCAAGTTGGCGGAGTGGGCGGCCGCGCTCAAGCCGTTGGCGGCGCGGCCGAACATCCACATCAAGTATTCGTCGCTGCTGCTCTACTCGTATCCCGAATCGCAGGAAGCGCGGCTGCGTTCCGTGACCGACTTCCTCTTTGAGCAGTTCGGTGTGGCGCGCATGATGTGGGGCAGCAACTGGCCGGTGGAACTGCTGGGCGGAAGCTATGCGGAGGCGCTGGCGACCCTGCGCGCCTGCGCCGAACCGCTGACCGCCGCGGACCGGGCGGCCCTGTTCGGCGGCAATGCAGCAGTTTTCTATCGGGTCCGGTAGACAGCAACGCCGCGCCGCGCCGTTTCCCTGGACAGGCTGCTTGCCGGTGATTTGCGTAAAAGCCCATCCCTTTGCCATAATGGGTGATATTTACGTTTTTAGCCACCGACTGCCGGGCCGCCCAATAGGTAACTCACACCTCTGTGAGACGCCGGCGGATCCACTTCAGCCGTTGTTACTGTCACTGCCACAACCAACTGGAAGACGGCGCGATGAATCTTTCCCGAGTACAAACGTTTCTAAGTGCACAGGGCGTGGACGGCTGGCTGCTGTACAATTTCCGCGACCTGAACCCGATTGCGATTGCCGTGGCCGGGCTAAAGCATGGCGGCAGCCGGCGCTGGTTTCTGTGGATTCCGGCGCAGGGACAGCCGCGCTGGCTGGTGCACGGCATCGAAGGGCACATGTTCGCCGCGGCCGCGCCGGAGTTGCAGGGGCCGATGCAGCGCTATGTGAGCTGGCAGGAGATGGCCGCGGCGCTACCCGCGCTGTTGGGCGTGCAGGGACGGCGGCCGCATATCCTCATGGAGTATAGCCGCGGTAACGCCATCCCTTTCATCAGCCGCATCGACGCGGGCATCAAGGAAGTTGTGGAAGAGGCGACGGGCGCGGAGATCTTGAGCAGCGCCGATGTGGCACAGGTGGCGCTGGCCGTGTTGAGCGACGCGCAACTGGCGGGCCATCGCCGCGCGGCGCAGGCATGCCTGGCGGCCAAGGACGCCGCGTTTGACTATATTGCCGAGCAGTTGAAGGCGGGCATAACGCTGACCGAGTATGAGGTGCAGCAGTACATCTCGGCGCAGTTTGCGGCGATGGGGATGGAACCGCTGCCGTGCATCGTGTCGGTCAATGCCCATGCCGCGGACCCGCACTATGGCCCCAGCGAGCAGGATCACAGCCCGATCCGTGTGGGCGATGTGGTGCTGATTGACCTGTGGACCAAAGAGGCAGATAACCCCGAGGGGTCCATGGCCGACTGTACGTGGACGGCGTACTGCGGTGAGGTCGTGCCGGCGAAGGTCAAGGCCGTCTATGACGTGGTGGCCGCGGCGCGTGACCGCGCGGTGGCGTTTGTGCGCGAGCGTCTGGCCGCGGGCGAGACGGTGCGCGGATACGAGGTGGACGACGCGGCGCGGGCGGTCATCGCGGCCGCCGGGTATGGTCCCTACTTCATCCACCGCACGGGTCACAGCCTGGGGCCGACGGGGCATTATCTGGGCGTGAACATCGACGGGCTGGAGACGCAGGACCGCCGGGAACTGCTGCCGGGCATCATGTTCACCGTCGAACCGGGCATCTATATGCCGGAGTTCAATTTCGACGACAGCCCGCAGCCCAAGGGGCTAGGGATTCGCAGCGAGATCAACTGCTACGTGCGGGCCGGTGAGGTCGAGGTGACGACCCTGCCGATTCAGTCCGAGGTGCGGGCGCTGCTGGCGTGAGTATCCAGCAGCTTAGGTCTCCGTAGGTGCAATATATTGGGGTAATCGTAGGTGCGGTTTCCAACCGCACATCTGGGGCTATGGTGGCCCCGGCGGTATCGAAACCGCCGCTGCAATGGCAGATTGTTGGTTGAGTGCATCGGACGGTAACTGATTGTGTGACCTGGGGCAGTTCAGTTCAAAGCCTGCCTTACTCTAAGTAAGTTGATGGACAACAGTCAAAGCGAAGGAGTTTTGTATGCACAAGCGAATGTGGATGTTGGCGCTGGTGCTGGTGTTGGGGATGGTGCTGGCGGCCTGTGCGCCGGCGGCAGCCCCGGCAGCACCCGCGGCTGAATCTGCCGCACCCGCGGTGGAAGAAGCCACCGGTCCCGGCCCGGATGAGATGGACGGGACGCTGATCGTGGGGCGCGGCGGCGACACGGTGTCGTTGGACGCCGGCGTGGTCACCGACGGCGAGTCGGCGCGTGTGATCAACCAGATCGTCGAGCCGTTGATCCGCCTAGAAGGCACTTCGACCAAGCCGATCCCGTGGCTGGCCGAATCGTGGGAAACCGAAGACAGCCAGACGTGGACCTTCCATCTGCGCCAGCGCGTGACCTTCCATGACGGCACGCCGTTTAACGCCGAGGCCGTCAAGTTCAACATCGATCGCTGGCGCTTCCCGGACAA
>CAYJQA010000492.1:0-4474 GCA_964372065.1 uncultured Litorilinea sp. | reverse complement strand
TGAGGTCCTGCGCCCGGCGCAGCAGGTCGCCGTCGCTGGGGCGGCGCCGCCGCTGCTTTAAGTTAATTACAGTCCAAACTACTTGGTCAGATACGTCTCGTGCAGCCAGATCGCGCCGTCCAGGTCGGTGCGATAGTTCTGCACATAGTCCCAGTGGGCGTAGACTTCCTGATTCCACACGGTCGGGATGGTCCACGCCTGCTCCAGCAAGATCTCCAGCGCACGATGATAGAGCGCCGCGCGTTCCGTGCGGTCGGTCAGTTCACGCGCCTGGAAGATCACGTCCTCATACTCCAGGAACCAGTCATCGGTGCGGTCTTGCACGCCGAAGAAGTTGCGGAACGGCCGGCAGCAGGCCGCGCCTTCGAACAGACCACTGGCATCGACAGTGGCGTCGCCCGTGGCGTGCGAAACGATGGCGAACTTGCTGTCGTACAACTGCGGCCAGTATTGGGGCAGCTCGGTGGGGACCAGTTCCATGTCAATGCCGATGGCTGCCAACTGCTGCTGATAGACCTGCGCCTGGTCCAGGTGCGGACCGGACGTGCCGCGAATCAACATCTGCACCGAGAAGCCGTCGGGATAGCCCGCCTCGGCCAGCAGCGCCTTGACCTTCTCCGGGTCATAGGTGTAGTAGGTCTCCAGGTCCGCGGCATAGGCCCACGACGTCGTAGCATAGGGAACCAGGAACGGCGTGGCCGCGCCGTGGAACGCGGTCTGCGCGATCTCGTCGCGGTTGATCGCATACTGGAACGCCTGGCGCACCTTCACGTTGTCGAAGGGCGGCTGATTGATGTTGATCAGGAAGGAGTAGAAGGAGAAGCCCGCCGGCGATTCGGCGACGACCAGTCCCTCTTCGCCGGACAGGGCCGCTTTCTCGCTCAACGGTACAAACATCAACGCGTCGATGCTGTTGGAGCGCAAATTGACCAGTTGCGCCTGGGCGTCGGGAATCGGCTTGACCACGACCTTGTCCAGATAGGGCAGTCCCTCCTGCCAGTAGTCGTCAAAGCGCTCCAGCGTCAAGCTGTCGCCGGGGATCCATTCCACGAGCTTGAAGGGGCCGGTCCCCACGGGCACAGTCTCGATGGTCTCGTTGGCTTCCTGGGGATACATCCACAGCCGGGCCAGACCGTCCAACTGCGAGGCGTTGCGCTCGCTGTAGTTGACCTTGACGGTGTAGTCGTCAATCTTCTCCGCGCCGGTGCAGGTCTGGAAGCGGTCGCTCAGATGATGGCCCAACTCGGTGTTGCGGGCCTGATCGATGGACCAGATCACATCGTCGGCGGTCATCTCGCGGCCGTTGTGGAACTTGACGCCCTGGCGCAAGTGCAGCGTGATCGACAGCCCATCTTCGGCTGCCTCCCACGATTCGGCCAGCCACGGCTCAAAGTCGCCCGCATCGCTGATACGGATGACCGGCTCGAAGAACTGCGGGCGGAAATCGTCGTTGGTAATGTCATAGAACGGGTGGAACGACACAAAATCGTCCCCCATGGACATGGTCAGCGTGCCGCCGGTGACAGGACCGGCCGGCGCGGCCTCACCGCCTGCCGCCGGGGCCGCCGGCGCGGCCGCCGGCCCGGCGCAGGCGGCCATGACCAGCATCAACAGCGCCGCCAGCGTCAGCAGGCGCCACAACGGGGTGCGTCGAAGGTGCATAGCTCTCTCCTTAGTGGTACGCGGTGTATGAAATACGTTTGGCAGAAGCCGTCACGGTAGCCGAAAACACGCCCTGGGGCGCGGGACGATTGCAGTTGCTTGGCGACATACACGGAACTTCATCCGGTTGGGCCTGCGGGCCGTCACCGGCGGGGGTGAGCCATCGTTCTGGGAGCGGGGCGTAACGCTGCGCCCGTCTCAAAACCACCCCATTCTACCCGCACATGCGGATAGCGTCCAAGTCATCCCAAAATGGATGGGCCGCCAGGGTGCATCCCCGGCGGAAGCATGGTAGACTAGCGACGCGGCAGCTGCGCGTCGACGTCATAACCGCGATGACCGCCCGGCTGCGCGCCGCCGGAACAATCGTCTACCGGTGAGAATTTAGTTTGCAGTACAACAAGAGGTACAACAGGGGGTACAACAGGCAGCGGGGTGCTCGAAGGTAACAACGGGGATGACACTGGTGGGATTAGGCAGCCAGGGTGCTCCTCCTGGGCCGACGGCAAACGCTGTGTGCACTTGCTGCATTGAGACACCTTCCTGTTGCACAAGGGTCACGAAGACACGGTCATACCGAATAGACCGTATCCGACAGTATACGAGCCGCGCCATGCCATGTCAAACATTGCCGGGCAAGCTTTTGCCCTCGACAACCGTCGCCGCGGTTTGATGGAAGTCAAGAAGAAATGAGCAAGGAATTGTAGCCAAGGAATTGTAGCGGGGGTTTCCTAACCGCCGGGACTGCCATAGCCCGAGATGTGCGGTATGAAAACCGCACCTACGATTACCGGGGCCAGCGGAAAGCAACATCTATGTCAACGTCAACAAAAATACGCGTCCTGGTCGCCAAACCGGGGCTGGACGGCCACGATCGCGGGGCCAAAGTGGTGGCCCGCGCCCTGCGTGACGCCGGCTTCGAGGTCATCTACACCGGCATCCGCCAGACGCCCCAAATGATCGCCGAGGCCGCGCTCCAAGAAGACGTGGACGTGGTCGGCCTCAGCATCCTCAGCGGCGCGCACCTCACCCTGTGCCCCAAGGTCGTAGACCTGCTGCGCGGCCAGGGCCAGGCGCATGTCGTGGTCGTCGTGGGCGGCATCGTCCCCGAAGAAGACCTGGCGACGCTCCAGGCCGCGGGCGTCCGCGCCGTCTTTGGGCCGGGCGCGTCCACGGTGGAGATCGCCGACTTCCTGCGCCAAGCCGTCGCCGCCGAAGGCTCCGTGCGTGCGTAACGAAGACCCCGCGACGCTGGCCGCCGCGGTCGTCGCGGGCGACCGGCTGCGTCTGGCGCGCGCCATCACCTGGGTAGAAAACGAAGTCCCGGCGGCGCACACTCTCTTGGCCGCGCTCTATCCCCACGGCGGCCACGGCCACATCGTCGGCGTCACCGGCGCGCCCGGCACGGGCAAATCCACCCTAGTCACCGCGCTGGCGCAGAGCATCCGCGCCGCCGGGCAGACCGTCGCCATCGTCGCCATTGACCCCACCAGCCCCTTCACCGGCGGCGCAATCCTGGGCGACCGCGTGCGGATGCGGGCGCTCAGCGGCGACCCCGGCGTCTTTATCCGCAGCATGGCGACGCGCGGCAGCCTGGGCGGTCTCAGCAAGACGACGGGCGACGTCGTCACCGTCCTGGACGCGGCGGGCTTTGACCGCATCCTGGTGGAAACCGTGGGCGTGGGCCAGGCCGAAGTCGAGATCGCGGGGACGGCGCACACGACCCTGGTGGTCGAAGCGCCGGGGCTGGGCGACGAGATCCAGGCCATCAAAGCGGGCATCCTGGAGATTGCCGACATCCTGGTCGTCAACAAGGCCGACCGGCCCGGCGCGGATAAGACCGTCCAAGCCCTCCAGATGATGCTGGAGATGGAGCAGGCCGGCGGCCCGCGCATCATGCACCATCATGGCCGCCTCTTTTCCGTCCCGGCCGCGGCCCCTGCCATCGCCGCGGGGACGGATGACGCCTGGGCGGTGCGTGTGCTCAAGACCGTCGCGGCCACCGGCGAAGGCGTGCCCGGCCTCCATGCGCGCATCGAAGCGCATCGCGCCTGGCTGGTTGCGTCCGGCGAACTGGCTGCCCGCGAGCAGCTACGCAGCGCCCGCACGCTGGAAAATATCTTGGCCGCCGAGCTACAGCGGCGCATCGCCGCCCGTCTGCCCGACATGACCGGCCTGGTGGAAGCCGTGCGCCGCCGTGAGCAGGACCCCTACACCGCCGCCCAACGGCTGCTGGCGGCCTGGTAGCGCGTCTCCCGATCCTGGCAATGTCTACCAACTCGATTGGGGTTATCCGCTTCTTTTTGGTCGCGGGTATACTATACAGCGTTCCGGCGCAATGCCCTCCGCGGAGGCAGGGCCGCAGGCAGCCGGCACCAACGCGTACCAAGGAGTCTGCATGAGCGACATCAAATTTGGCACGGACGGTTGGCGCGGACGCATCGCCGACGACTACACCTTTGCGAATGTGCGGCGTGTGGCCCATGCCTTCGCCGCCTATCTGCGCCGCAACGGTCAGACCGGCAGTGTCATCGTCGGCTATGACAAGCGCTTCCAGGCCGAACACTTTGCCGCCGCCGCCGCCGAAGTCCTGGCCGCCAACCAACTCCAGGTCTACCTGACCGACACCGCCACCCCCACGCCGGTCATCGCCTACAGCGTCACGGCCAAAGGCGCGTTGGGCGCGGTCAACATCACCGCCAGCCACAACCCGCCCGAAGACTGCGGCTTTAAGGTGCGCGACGAAAACGGCGGGGCCGTGGACCCGGACGGACTGAGCCAAATCGAAGCGCGCATCCCACCGGCCCACGAA
>CAYJQA010000491.1:0-4508 GCA_964372065.1 uncultured Litorilinea sp. | reverse complement strand
CCACAACCACGCCACCCCCTACGCGGTTTCCGGCTTCCCCCTCGTCGGCTTGCCCCGCCTGCCTTTCGGGTCTAGACGCGGCTCGGCCGCGCGGGCGCGGGCGCTCCGTCCCTAAAGGGAGGCTTCGCACGGGAGAGGGCACCTATAGAGCAATATATTGACTTTGCCGGAGCAAAAAATGCCGCTGAGCATCGTGTTCCAGGCGAGAGATTGCCCGCTAAAGTGCATAATACGCTCTAGTTTCGCAGGATAGCGACTGCTGCGTCTGCTGGTGCTGAATCGTCTGCGGCGTTTGCCTGCTCGGCAAACGCGCCTACCCGAAACTGCCCCGCCATCGCCGCCGCGCGCTCCCCTGCCGCGATACACCATGACGCCCCAGCAGGCGGCGGCGATTTCTGCCATGACAAGCGTCATCTTTTGGGAATGATGATTGTCATTTCCGTGGCGGTACGCTGCCCCGTATCCTGTAGATAGGGAACATCAACCGGGTGATCGGTTGACGTAACCGGCTAGACCCGTGATTGTGGGTACACCCAAATGAGCATGAGCCAAGGGTATTGCCTCTGCGCGAGCGGGTAATACCCTTTTTGTTTTTCGCACCGCTCTGCCCGTTTTCGCGAACGAACGCTAGCCAGGCGAAAGGCCGCCTGGGGAGGCGTAACGCCCGTTCGCTTCGTTTTGAGGAGGTAAGCCCATGTCTCGATTGCCTGGTTGGGTCAAAGCAGCGCTCACGGTGCTGCTGATCGCGATTGTCACGGGAGCCGCGACGTCGCCGCACCTGTCGATACAGGCACAGGGCGGCGGCAGTATCGGCTACGGCTCGAAGGTCCTGGGCCGAATCTCGGCCGAACTTCCCGAAGTCATCTACAGCTTCAACGGCACGGCCGGCGACCTGGTTCAGGTGCGGGTCGGCAACTGGGTCGGCACGCTGGACCCGCAGGTCGACCTGCTGGCCCCCGACGGTATGACCGCCGGCAGCAGCGCGAGCAGCCCGTTCGCGGCGGCGCGCACGGATGCGACTCTGGCGCTCTACCTGTCGCAGACCGGCGTGCATATGCTCCTCGTCAGCGCGGAGAACGCGACCAACGGCCAGTTCCTGCTCTCGCTTCAGGGTCGGGGCGCGGTCAACGCCGCGTCGCTGGTCTACGGCGAGAGCCGCGACGTCGCCGTTCCGCTCAACCCGCAGCCGCAGTACTTCGCGTTGGAGACGACGGACTGCCCGACGGTCCTGACCGTCGCCAACCTCAGCCCGGGGCGGCCGTTTACCTTCCCCTTCATGGTCAAGGCGCGCAACTCGCACGGTGCTTTGATCGCGCTGCTATACGGCGGGGATGCCGTCGAAGATCGCCTGTTCCTGCCGGCGCAAAGCGGGCGCTACGAGATCGAAGTGCTTTCGGAAGACCCACAGCAGCAGGGAAGCATCCGGCTGCTGGCAAGCTGCGTCGAGCAAGCGCCGGGCTGCATCGGCGACGGGACTCGCGAAACCGCGGTCGCTGAGACAGGCGCGGCGGCCGAGTGCCCGCCGTGCATCAGCGAAGACTTCGGCGGCGAACCCTGCGCCGACTTCGAGGTGGTCGCCACCGAGGAAGACAATGGTACCTTCTTATTCACCTGGCCGGCGGTCGAAGGAGCCGACTACTACATCTTCTCGGTCACAGACTCCTGGGGCGACCTCCTGGCCGACTCGGCCATCATGCTGGAAGGCGAAACCAGCCATCGCTACACCATCCAGATTGCCGACATGGGGCGAGGGCCGTTTACGGCCCACGTCACCAGCGGCGGCGGCGGCGAGGCTCCGGCGCTGCTCTGCGCCGGCGAGGTCGAGGTGGTGTTCGAAGGGCCGACAACCGAGGCGTGCAGCGGGATTGACGTCGGCGTGGACGTTGTTCCTGGGGATACGCGTAGGGCCGTCGTGAGTTGGACGCCAGCGCCGGATGCCGCCGCCTACCCGATACACATTTATGCGTATGCGGAGGATGGCGGCCTGATCGGCATCCGCGTTCTCACCGTACCCGGCGACGCCACCACGAGCCACCTCGAAGACGTCTTCCCGGCCGACTACACCCGGTTCCAGATTAACGTCCGCGCCTATGGCGAGGCCAGCGGCGGCGGCGCGTTTGGGGATATGCCGCAGGGCTACTTGTGCGCCGGCGACATTGACGTCGAGTTCGCGCCGTCCGGCCCTGTTCATTGGGGACCGGCGGCTTAGCCGGCGAGGAGAAAAGCCAATGACACATCAGTACAAACACACGCGGCGGCTTCACTTGATGCTGTTGGCCGTGCTTCTCACGATCATCGGCCTTTTGTCCGGCGCGCCGCTAACGTCTGCCCAGAGCGGCGGGAGCATCAGCTATGGGACCAGGCTGTTCGGTGAGATCACGGCGGAAGCGCCGCGCGTGACCTTCAGCTTCCCTGGCGCCGCCGGGGACGTGATCGCGGTCACTGCCGACAACTGGACCGGCACGCTCGACCTGCGCGCCGACCTGATCGCGCCCAACGGGGAGGTCATCGGCAGCAGCACCCAGAATACGCTCGACGACAACCCGATGGGCGCATCCCTGTCGGCCGTCCTGCCGGACGATGGCAGCTACCTGTTGCGCATCACGAGTGCGAACGCGACCACCGGGGAATTCGCCCTGTCGCTGGCGGGGCGCGGCCCGGCGGCCAGTACGCCGCTGCTTTTTGGCGAGGCCGTGGACGTGACCCTGGCCCCCGCCGCCGACCCGCAGCGTTTCTCGTTCGAGGCCGAGGACTGCCCGACGACCCTCAGCATCACCGATCTCGGTCCCGGCCGGCCGTACAGCTATCCGTTCGTAGTCAAAGTCTACGACCAGCGCGGCCAAACCGTCGCCTTGCTGCATGGCGGTGAGGAAGTGGAGGACCGGGTGACGGTCACAGCGCGCAGCGGGCGCTATGAAGTCGAAGTGTCGTCCGACGACCGCGAGGTGACGGGCAGCGTGCGCTTGCTGGTCACCTGCGGGGCGGGCGCGTCCGGCTGCCTGGCAGGCGCGGCGAGTATGACGGACGTGGTTGGCGCGGAACCGCTGGCGTGCGCGCCGTGCTTTACCCCCGGCGACCCGCTCGACAACGGCGGCTGCCCGGACCTCGGCTTCAGCGTTGAGCAGGATGGGGAAGAGCCATTCCACGTGACGGTGACGTGGAACGCCGTGGCCGGCGCGACCACCTATGCCGTTTACGTGTATGGCCGCACGACCGGCAGCGGCGAAGTCTATCTGACGCACTCGGTCTGGACTCCCGGCGACCCCACAACGTTCACCTGGTTCCTGCCCGAACACTACGTCGCCTTTCGCTTCGCGCTGCGCGTCTATGTCGGCGACGACATCATCTGCACCGCCGAAAGCGGGCTGGCGTTCGAGGAGCCGCCTCCGCCCAACAGGCAGCGCATCTGCCTGAACTTCGATCTGGCGGTCACGGCCAACACCGGCACGACGGCGACGCTGACGTGGCCGGCGTATCCCAACGCGGAAGCCTTCACCGTCACCGTTTTCGATGCCGCGCATACCGTGCTACCCGGCTGGCCGGTGGTTATCCCGGCAACCCAGCTATCGATAATGCTGGAACTGCCGCCCGGCGACTACGTCGTCATGGTCGGCCCGTGGACCGAGGCCGACGGCCAGTTCTGCGAGCAAGAAGTCCCGCTCACGTTGGCGTCGAACCTGCCGTGCGAGGTCCGCACCGACCAGCTCGACGTCCCCATGCGCATCGGCCCCGGCGTGAGCCACGCCATCTTCGCTTACATGCCGGCTGCCACGGACCTGCGCGTCATCGCCCAGGCGCAGGACGGCAGCGGCGCGCGCTGGTGGCAGCTTGACCCCACGCAGATCCCCGGCGGCGGTGGTGTGGCCGGCGGTCTGTGGGTCGCGCAGGACCAGGTCGAGGCCGACCCGATCTGCGGGCAGTTGCCGACGGGCGACTTCGTCCCGCCGCAGCAGCAGTCACAACAACCGCAACAGCCACAGCCGCCCGATCAACCTGCGGGTCCCGGCGAATGGCTACCCTGCGGTTCGTGCGACACGTGCGGCCACCCGGCCGAGGAATGTGTGACTTCGCCGGAGGGCGTGTGCTTGTGGGACCCGGCAACCTGCGTGACGCCACCGCCGCCAGAGCCGGAGCAGCCGGAAGAGGAGGAAGCGCAGTGTGTATTCGCCGCTCCAGCAGTCAATCCGTCTGGCGCGTCGGTGGTACAGCTCTTAACGTCCGGCAACTGCTTCAGCGAGATTCCCGGCAACTACCGGCCGGGAACCACGGTGCAGGCGCGCTACCTGCCGGCTAACTGTGCGTTTACCGGCTGGTCCGGCTGCGCCGGCGGCGCGGACAACCCGATCACCTTCACGGTGACGTCGTCGTGTACCATCACCGCCAACTTCACGTGTCCGTAAAGCCGGCGGTCGGCTTATTCACGTGAACGTCGCCACGGGACACTGTTGTAGGGGCGAGATATGATCTCGCCCCATAGCTGTCAATTTAAGCGGTCTTGACCTCAGGCC
>CAYJQA010000490.1:0-4508 GCA_964372065.1 uncultured Litorilinea sp. | reverse complement strand
CGAGAACTTCATGCTGGAAGGGACTGAAGTCCCCCAGGCCGACGTTAATCAGCATGGCCTGATGGTGGGCGCGTTCGTCCAGCAGTTCTACGATAACGCCGCCTATATCCCGCCGTTGATCCTCGTGCAGGCCATGCCGGACGACCATACCGTGTTGGCCGCCTGGCTGGCCGAGCGCCGCGGCGCGGGCGTCGAGTTGCGACTGCCCCAGCGCGGCCTCAAACGCGAGTTGATGGACCTGGCGCGCCACAACGCCGACGAGTACCTGCGGCTCTTGCAGGCTGAGCGTAACGCCGACACCAATCGCCAGACCCAGGCCATCGCCGACCTCCAGGCCGCGCTCAGCCTGGCCGAACCGCCCGTGCGGATCGAGTGCTTTGACATCAGCACGCTCCAGGGCACGAATACCGTCGGCTCGATGGTGGTCTTTGGCCGCGGCGTGCCCCTCAAGGGCGCGTACAAGCGCTTCAAGATTCGCGGCAAGGGCAGCCAGGGCGAGCCGGACGATTTCGCCAGTATGCGCGAGATGCTGCGCCGCCGCTTCCGCCGCCTGGTGGAGCAGGACGAATCCGCCGACCCCGGCAGCAAGGCCCGCGGCGATGACGGCTTCCGCAGCCGTCCCGACCTGGTCATCATCGACGGCGGCAAGGGCCAGTTGGGCATCGCGGTCGAGGTGCTGCGCGAACTGGAGCTATTCGGCCAATTCCCGGTCGTGGGCCTGGCGAAACGCGAGGAAGAGATCTTCCGCCCCGGCGCGTCGGACCCCATCTGGCTGACGCGCGGCAGCCCGGCGCTGCACTTGGTCCAACGCATTCGCGACGAGGCGCACCGCTTCGCCATCACCTATCACCGCAATCTGCGTCGTAAAGAACAGACACGCTCGCTGCTGGACGACATTCCCGGCATCGGGCCGACCCGGCGCAAGGCCCTGCTCACCTATTTCGGCGGCGACCTGGACAAGATCCGCACGGCGACGCTGGACGAGTTGAGCGCGGTGCCGGGCATGAACCGCCGTTCTGCCGAGACGCTCAAGGCGCAGCTATAGCCGCCGCCCATCTTCATGGTTAATTCAGCCGTTACCGATACCGCAGCCGTGGCGGAGGTCGTGCAGCGCCTCGTGGGTTGGGGGCTGCCCGCCGACGAGGTCGCGTACGCGCTCGCCGGCGCGGTGAAAGTCGTGGACATGGACCCCCGCCGCGAGCTGTTCGCCCAAGACGCGCCGGTCAGCGCGGTCTATCTGCTCCAGTCCGGCGGCGTCTACCAAGAGCGCGTCGTGACCGACTCCCAGGGTAGCCGGCGCGTCGTCCTGCGCCGCCAGGCGCAGCCGGGCGAATGGATCGGCCACTATGACCTGCTCTACAGCCAGCAATACAGCGCCCGCGCCCGCACCACGGACTTCACGCGGCTCATCGTCGTCCAGGCCGCCGCGCTCAATCGCCTGCTGGCCCGCTATCCGCGCCTGCGCCAGCGCATCGCGCCGCTGGACAAGATCGGGCGTCTCCGCACCATCCCCATCTTTGGCGCACTCAATCTGGCGCTCTTGAGCTATTTGGCCGACTCCTGCCAGGCCGAACCCATCCCCGCGGGGACGCAGCTCTATGGCGCGGGCCAACCCGCGGATACCTTCTTCGTCATCGATCAAGGCCAAGTCGTGTTGAGCGGCGACGGCTATCCCACGACGCCGCTAGGCAACGGCATGGCCTTCGGCTTTCTCGGCGCGCCCGCGCCCAACGGGACCAACCTGACGTATGACCATGCCGCCAAGACGACGGTCCCCTCCACCATCTTCACCATCCCGCGGGCGGTCCTGGTCGCGCTCACGGGGCTTGACCCCGAAGTCGCGGGGGCCGGCCTCCGCCGTCACGCCGAAAACGCGCTGGACGCGGTCACCATTTTCAGCCAGTTCTCGGCGGACGAGCGCCGCGCCCTGCTCGGTTATATGAGCCATTACTTTGTGCCCACCCATCACTTGCTCATGCAGCAAGGCGAGGTGGGCGACAGCCTGTGGGTGCTGATGCCCGGCAGCCGCGCCACGCTCCACGCGCTGGAGAGCGGCCAGGCGCTCCAGCCGACGCAGGTGCAAGGCCCTAACTTCTTTGGCGAGATGGCGCTGCGCGTGGAGCACGCGCTCAACTCCACCGTCCAGGCGGAACCGGGCAGCCAGTGGCTGCGTCTGCACAACGACGACTTCCAGACCTTTCTGCGCGACTACGGGCAGGACTTGCTGGGCAAGCTCACGCTCAACCCTAAGGCCGAGGAGTATCTTGGCCGCGCCCATGCACGGCGGCGCTATGCCTGGCTGCAGCAGGGCGAAAACCTGGTCGTCTTTCAGCGCCGCCACTGGCTTGCCCTCTTGAGCAAAGTAGCCTTCTCGCTGCTCCTGTCGGCGGTCACGGTCATCCTCTGGGTTGTGCTTACCTTCCAGGGCTGGCTCAGCGCCTGGGCATGGGTCGCCATCGCCGCCGCCGGGGTGGTCTCCTTGACCAGCTTTGTCTGGGGTGTGCTGGACCACTACAACGACTATCTGCTGATCACCAACCAGCGTTTCGTGCGCCAGGAGAAAGTGATTCTCGTGGCCGAGAACCGCCAGGCGGCCATGCTGGAGCAGATCCGCAACATCGACATTGCCATGAGCTTCCTGGGCAATCTCTTTGGCTACGGCAAGCTGCGCGTCTTTACCGCCGCGGCCGGCGGCAGCATCGACTTCGACTTTGTGCCCAATCCGGCCAAGATCAAGCAGACCATCCTCGAACAGCAGACCTCGCGGCAGCAGCACTATCAGGCGTCCACCCGCATGGTGATCCAGAATTTGCTGGAGGAACGCTTCGGGCTGCGTCTGCGCCTGCCCGAGCGCGTGCGCCCGGACGTGGGGCAGCCCACCATTCGGCTGGACCTCAATTGGTGGGAACGCCTCCGCCGTTGGCTGGACCCGTCGAGCCATCTGGAACTCCACATCGAAGACCGCACCATCTGGCGGAAACACTGGTTTGTGCTCATGGGGCGTCTTTTTGGGCCGGGGCTGGGGCTATTCCTCATCTTGGCGCTGGTCATCGGGCAAACGCTGCTGCCGCCCGACATCCTGCGTTTCGTCGCGCCGGTGGACATCTTGTTGGCGCTCATCGGCCTCGGCCTGCTCGGCTGGCTCTCCTGGATCATCGCGGACTGGCGCAACGACACTTATGAGGTCTCCGACAAGGAGATCGCCGACGTGGAGAAGAAGCCGCTCTTCTTCTCCGAACAGCGCCGCACCGCGCTGCTGGGCGAAGTCGAGAACATCGAAGTCAACATCCCCAGCCCGCTCCATTACCTGCTCAACTTCGGCAATGTCCGGCTGCAAACCGCAGCCAGCGAGGGTGTCTTTAGCTTTGACTGGGTACCGAACCCACGGGGAGTCAGCGAGGAAATCCGCCGCCGGATTGAGATCTATCGGCAAAAGCAGGAAGCCAGCCGCGCGCGCCAGCGCGCCCAAGAGCTGCCCGACTGGTTCGAGTTGTACAACCGCTTGGGGCCGGATGGCAGCGCCTCACCCGGCGACCGGGAAGGTTAGCACCATGCCACTGCCCGCTACCAGCCGAAACTGAGCCGGTCCACCAACCGCTTGGGCAGCCCCGCCTCACGCATCTGATTTTGGGTTAGCTCGATGGGATAGGCGATGCGCTCTTGCCGCCAGACGCGCGTCGCCAGGTCCAAGACCGCATACGCGGCGCGGGCATCGTTGTCGCGCGGCTGGCCCACGCTGCCGGGATTGATGATCAGCCGCTGCTGGGGCGAAGTCGCGAGGAGCACCGGGAGGCCCGGCGTCGGTTGGCGATACTCCACGGTGGCCGTGTCGTCGCCGTCCGCCGGGCCGCGCCAGCGAAAGATCGCCGGCTTGTGGGTGTGGCCCACAAAGCAGATTTCTTCGTCAAAGGCTTGGAAGTTCTGCATGGCCGTGCTGGGCGTCAGAATGTATTCCCATACCGGCTCGTTGGGGCTGGCGTGCGTGACCAGAATAGCGGGCGCAACCGGGGGGCGGATCGGTTCATCCGGCAACTGGTCCAGATAGGCGCGATTGGCCGGCGAGAGTTGCGCACGCGTCCACAACACGGCTTGCCGCGCCTGCGGGTTAAAGTCGTCCACGTTGATCCCCGGCCTGCCCAACACGGCCCAGTCATGGTTGCCCATGACGCAGACGGTCGCCAGACTACGGATCAGCGCCACGCATTCGTTGGGCCGCGGGCCATAGCCGACCAGGTCGCCCAAACACCACAGCGCGTCATACTGGCCCTCTGCCGCGCTCAGGACCGTTTCCAGCGCCACCAGATTCGCATGAATGTCGGAGACGACGAGGATTCGCATGGTGAATCCATCTTACCACATCCGCTTGTCCCTGCCGATCCGGGCCGCCGCGCAAGCCGGCTTCGCGGCGGAAAACTTGACGGAACGCACCCGGTCGTCTATCATCGCGTCCATGTCCAGCCGCCTTACCATCCGGTGAACGAGGGCCACACCATGAGTCGTTATGGAAT
>CAYJQA010000489.1:3484-4512 GCA_964372065.1 uncultured Litorilinea sp. | reverse complement strand
GTCGAGATGGGACCACGCGCCCGGCGCGGCGGCCCATGCCTGGCGCAGCGCGGGCCACTGGCGGCGCGCCGTCAGGACAACGGCCAACAGCGGCAGCATGATGAGGAAACGGAGGGCGGCGCTCCAGGCCCAATGGCCGTCGGCCACCGCCATGCTGCGGTTGAGGACAAAGGTGACGGCGAAGAAGGCCGCCGCGGCCAGGCCCAGGAGGAGGGCGCGGCCGCTTGCGGACGGCTGATCGGGTGTGGTTTGGGTGTGAGTCATGCAGCAGGCGACATGGGCGCGGTGGTGGTTGGGGTGGGACGCTTGAAAGACGCTGCGCCCATTCTACCATAGCGGGTGGCTTGCCCCGCCACATTTCCGGCGCGACGCGAAATGAACTATACTTCTGCGCTTTGATGTCGAGGTTGGGCGCAACTTTCGCGGCCAGGCTGTGTTCTTATAGATCAGAACTTTCGCCCAAGCGGCTCACACTTTTCATGACGAGGTAATTAACTGCATGTCTGCTGAATATACTTTGCGCGCAAATGGCAACCAACACCCGCCGCGGGTGGTGATCACCGGCTTGGGCGCAATTACCCCGTTGGGACTGACGGTGGGGGCGACCTGGGAGTCGCTCTTGGCTGGACGGTCGGGGATCGGCCCCATCACCCGTTGGGATGCCAGCGGTCTGGGCTGTAGGTTTGCCGGGGAGGTACGCGGCTTTGAACCGGGCAACTTCATGGACCGCAAGGAAGCCCGGCGGCTGGACCCCTTTATCCAATTCGCGCTGGTAGCGACGCAGCAGGCGGTGGTCGACGCGGGGATTGACTTGGCCGCCACGCCCCCGCACCGCGCAGGGTGCATCATCGGCAGCGCGGTGGGGGGGATCTCCTCGACGCTGGACAATGCCGACGTGGCCGCGACCAAGGGGCTGGGGCGCATCAGCCCGTTCCTGGGCACGAACATGTTGGTGGACTCGGCTGCGGGCAAGGTCGCGATTGAGCACAATTTGCGCGGGCCGAACCATTCGGTGGTGAGCGCCTGCG
>CAYJQA010000489.1:0-3474 GCA_964372065.1 uncultured Litorilinea sp. | reverse complement strand
GCACCTCGGCGTCCGGTGAGGCGTTTGAGGTCCTGCGGCGCGGGGATGCCGATGTGATGGTCGTGGGCGGGGCGGAAGCGGCAATTGTGCCGCTCATTGTTTCGGCGTTTGATATTATGGGCGCGCTCAGCCGCCACAACGCGGACCCCGCGGGCGCGTGCCGTCCGTTTGACAACGACCGCGACGGCTTTGTGGTGAGTGAAGGCGCGGCGATGCTGATCATGGAGACCGAGGAACATGCGCTGGCGCGCGGCGCGCGCATCTATGCCGAGGTGATCGGCTATGGCAGCAGCGCCGACGCCTATAACATGGCCGCGCCCCATGAGAATGGGCAAGGGGCCAAGGACGCCATGAACATGGCGCTGCGCAAGGCGGCGGCCTATGGCGTCCAGCCCAGCGATATTGACTATATCAACGCCCACGGGACGTCTACGCGTCTGAACGACAAGACCGAGACGATGGCAATCAAGGACGTGTTGGGCGAGCACGCCTATAGCGTGAAGATCAGCAGCACCAAGAGCATGTCCGGTCACCTGCTGGGCGGCGCGGGCGCGCTGGAGACGCTGATCTGCGCCAAGGTCATCCAAGAAGGCGTGATCCCCCCGACGATCAACCTGCACAATCCGGACCCCGACTGCGACCTGGACTACACACCGGGCAGCGCGCGCCGGGCCGACGTTGACGTAACGTTGAGCAACAGTTTTGGGTTTGGTGGGCACAACGCGACCATCATGCTGCGGCGCTATCGCTAGACCGTCGCACAGCGGAGAGAGACGACCATGGCCGATATGAATGAACTGCCGCAGGGCACGCCGCCGGCGCATAACGGCGCGGGCGGCCATCACGAGGAACCGGCGGCATCGGTGGACCCCGGACGGCGCTATGCCCAGATTATCGGGTGGGGCTATACCGTTCCCGAGAAGGTGATCACGAACCACGACCTGGAGCAGATCGTCGATACCACCGATGAGTGGATCCGCTCACGCACCGGGATCGAGGAGCGGCGGGTGGCCGCGGACCCCAAGGAAACCACGGCGACGCTGGCGATTGAGGCGGCGCGGCGGGCGTTGGAGGTGGCCGATGTCCATGCCAGCAAACTGGACCTAATCATCTGCTCCACCAGTTCGCCCGAATACATCTTTCCTTCGACCGCCAGCGTGGTGCAGGACGCCATCGGCGCGGAGAACGCGGGTGCGTTCGACCTGAGCGCGGCCTGTTCGGGGTTTGTCTACGCGCTGAGCATGGCGCGCGGCCATATCCTGGCGGGCGACGCCGAGTATGTGCTGGTGATTGGCGCGGAGACGTTGAGCCGGATCGTGGACTGGACCGACCGCAATACCTGCGTGCTGTTTGGCGACGGGGCGGGCGCGGTGCTGATCGCGGCCAGTCCGGTGCCGGGCGGCATCCTGGCGTGCGAGCTGGGCAGCGACGGGTCGGGCGCGGATCTGCTCATGATCCCGGCGGGCGGCAGCGCCATGCCCGCCAGCCTGGAGACGGTGAGCAGCGGCAATCACTTCATCAAGATGGACGGCAAGGCAGTCTATCGCTTTGCCGTGCGTGTCATGGCGGACGCGACGCGGGCCGTCTTGGACAAGGCCGGGCTGAGCATCGGGGACCTGGACCTGGTGATCCCGCATCAGGCGAATCTCCGCATTGTGCAAAACAGTGTGCTCAAACAGTTGCGGATTCCCGAGGACAAGGTCTTTGTCAATCTGCAAAAGTACGGCAATACGAGCACGGCCAGCATTCCCATTGCGCTGTGTGAGGCCATCCAGGCCGGCAAGGTCAAACCGGGGGATAACCTGGTCTTTGTGGGCTTTGGCGGCGGGCTGACGTGGGCGGCGTGCGCGATCCAATGGAGCGTGCCGACCGGCCGGGCGACCGCGGACTGGTGGAAGAGCACGCGGCGGCAGGCGGGCTATCAGGCGGCGGCCGCGCGCAGCATGTGGCGGAAGGCGGTGCGCTGGGTCTACCAAGTATGGCCCGACGATCCGGAAGGCAAGCCGCTGCCGGATGGGGAGCCGGTCAAAGAGGTGGAAGTCCAACCAAACGGCCTGGTGCGCCGGGAGGAATAAGGCAAACCGAAAGGGGCCAGGGCACGAATGCCCGGCCCCTTCTTATGCCGGCTGGAACGCCGCGCGGTCAGGCCGCGGGCGGCTCAAAGGCGGCGGCGATTTCGGGCTTGAGCAGATACCACAGGATGAGCGCGCCGGCTAACGTGCCCAGTGGGACGGCCAAGAGGCCGACCACGGCGATCGCCATCGCGCCCAGGCGCGCCCAGCCGCGCAGCGTCCAGACGCCGTAGCCGATGACGATGTTGAGCAGCCCAAAGGCCAGCAAGGCCATCGCGATGAGCGCGACCGCGGCCATGCCGATGAACGCATCGCTGTCTTCGGCGATGCCCACGATGCCGAGGATGATGGTGGGGATGGCGAAGAAGAACGCGCCGGCGACAAAGATGCCCGCGACGGCATAGTGATAGACGGCGATGGCGGTGATGCCGTCGGTGCGGCGGATGGGTGCGCTTGGCGTGGTCATGGCGTCTGGCTCCACAGGGCCTGGCCCTGTCAATGAATCGGGCTATCCGGTAAACGGTACACTCTAGGAAGCATTACGCAACGCGGCGCGGAAAGTCGCGCCCGCGCGTCGCTCGACATAACAGATCGGGCTGCGCCAGGAGGCGGTGACCGTGGATTTCGCTCAAATGGGCGAAAAGTGATATAACCAAAGGTTGTGGGGAATGATGACTTTGGGCTTGCCGGTGGACTTCTGCGACCGGGAACGCCTTTATAATCTACATTGGAGGACGATATGACCGAAATTGTTAACATCGTCGGACGCGAGGTGTTGGATAGCCGCGGCAACCCCACCGTCGAGGTGGAGGTCCAGTTGGCGAGCGGCGCCATCGGCCGCGCGATCGTGCCGAGCGGCGCGAGCACCGGCGCGCATGAAGCCGTGGAACTGCGCGACGGCGACAAGCAGCGCTATGCGGGCAAGGGTGTGCTCAAGGCCGTGGAGAACGTGAACGACGTCCTGGCCGACGAGCTGGTCGGCTTCGACGCGCTGGACCAAGTCGCCATCGACATGGTGATGTGCGAGTTGGACGGCACGCCGAACAAGGGCAAGTTGGGGGCCAACGCCATCTTGGGCATTAGCCTGGCGGTAGCCAAGGCGGCGGCAGAGGCATTGGGCCAGCCGTTATACCGCTACTTGGGCGGCGTCGGCGGGCGGACCTTGCCGGTGCCGATGATGAACATTTTGAACGGCGGCAAGCATGCCGTGGGCAGCACCGACTTTCAGGAGTTCATGGTCATGCCGGTGGGCGCGCCGACCTTTGCCGAGGCGCTGCGTTGGGGCGTGGAAGTCTACCAAAGCCTCAAGAAGGTGCTCCACGACGGCGGCTTTAGCACCAACGTGGGTGATGAGGGCGGCTTTGCGCCGAGCCTGGGCGGCAACGTCAAGGCGGTGGAAGTG
>CAYJQA010000488.1:0-4520 GCA_964372065.1 uncultured Litorilinea sp. | reverse complement strand
GCCCAGTACCGTCCCGGCGCGCACCGTGCGCCCCGCCTCGACCAACACCGTCAGTAGCGTGCCGTCCGCCGGACACGGCACTTCCGTGTCGATCTTGTCCGTGTTGATCTCCAACAGCGGTTCCAGTTTGGTCACGCGGTCGCCCGGCGCCTTGAGCCAGCGCGCCACCGTCCCTTCGACCACACTTTCGCCCAGTTGGGGCATGGTTACGGCAATCGCCATGGTTACGTCAATTTGTGTCACGCGGTGGGGCGACCAAAGCGCGCGGCCTGGGTGGGCGCGTCCATGTCGCCGGTCATGTAGAGATACACCCGCTTCTCCGGCATCGACGTGAAGCCCATGTGCTCACCCGCGGGCGTCAGCAGCACCATGTTCATGCGGTAGGCCGGCAGAACCTCGTCCTGTAACTCGTCCAGGTCCTTAAGCGCGGCCAGCCCGGCCTCATACGGCGACATGCCAAAGCGCAAGTACAGCACCAGACTGCGCGCCGTGGAGACGCGAATCGCCAACTCACCCATCCCCGTACACGCGGCCGCGCCCCAGCGATTGTCGCAGTAGTTGCCCGCGCCGATGATGGGACTGTCGCCCACACGGCCCGGATACTTCCACGCCAGGCCGCTGGTGCTCACCGCCGACGCCAGGTCGCCAACCTGGTCGCGCGCCAGGAAGTTGACCGTGCCCGTGCGGGGCGCGCCCTGGTCCTTCAGTTCCACGGGGCGGGTCAACTCGTGCGCGACATGGCGCAGATCGGCGCGGCTGCCGGGCTGGATGCCCCGCTCCACATAGCGTTCGCGCCAGATTTGCCGCGCCGCGTCCGTGCGCTGATCCTGGGGCGTCATGCCTACCTCGGCGGCCAGCCGCGCCGCGCCCTCACCCACCACGAGCACGTGTGGTGTCTCCTCCATCACCTTGCGCGCCAGCAGAATCGGGTTGCCGTAGCCGTGCAGCCCCGCCACCGCGCCCGAACGCAGCGTGCGCCCGTCCATAAGGCTGGCGTCCAGTTCGACCTCACCCGCGGCGTTGGGAATCCCACTGTAGCCCACGCTGTGGTCGTTAGGGTCGTCCTCGGTGATGCGGCACGCCAGTTCCACCGCATCCAGCGCCCGCCCACCGCGGCGCAGCAACTCCATCGCGGCCGTCATCCCGGCGCGGCCATTCTCACTCGAAACCACTACAGGTTGGACCAACGACGCGGACATACAGCGGCTTTCTAGACTGATACCAAGAATAAATCCCCAGCCGTCGTAGGTGCGGTTTTCCAACCGCACGTCTGGCAGGTGACGGCGCGGGTCAGACGGACCGCGCCACGTACTCGCTCAAAATCGCCGTGACCGCGACCTCCAGCGACTCCCACGCCACATCGGGCCGCTTGTTGACGGTCACAAAGTCCTGCGCCATGAACACATTGTAGACCCCCGCCAGCGCCAGCAGCCGCGCCGCCAGCGGGTCATCCACCGGGCCGGGCGCGGAAAAATTGCGCGCCACGGCAAAGCATTTCCCCGCCAGCACGAACTTGCGCGCATTCGGGTTGGGCGTGTGATGAACGGCGACAGACATAGGACCTAGTATAGCAGGCTGCCCGGCGCGGGAAAAACGCGCCGCAGCAAAGGACGCCTTCTCCAAGGTCGCCGCCATTACCCCTCTGGCGTTGGCGCTATCTCGTCGCGTGCGCGGCCATCCGTTCCGCCACCAACTCGGCCACGTCCTTGACCGCCACGCCTTCGCCCGCCTGGGTCGCGGCGTCGTTCAGCATGGTCAAGCAGAAGGGACAGCCCACCGCGATCGTCTTGGCTCCGGTCGCCGCGGCCTCGGCATAGCGCGTCGCGTTGACCGCCGCGTCGCCGTGCTCCTCCTCCTTCCACATTTGCGCCCCGCCCGCGCCGCAGCAGAACGACTGCTTGCCGCGGCGCGGCATCTCCACCACCGCCTCCACCAGACCCGCCAGCACGTCCCGCGGCGCATCCACGATCCCATTGTGGCGGCCCAAATAGCACGGGTCGTGAAAGGTAATGCGGTCGCTCGCGCCGTCCGCCTGCACGTGGATGCGCTTGGCCGCGGCCAGTTCCGCCAGCAGTTGCGTGTGATGCACCACCTCATAATGCCCGCCGTACTGGGGATATTCCTTCGCCAGCGTGTGCAGACAGTGGGGGCACGTCGTCACGATGCGTTTGGGCTGCGCCGCGTCCAGCGTCGCGATGTTGGCCTTCGCCATCTCATAAAACAGATACTCGTTGCCCGCCCGCCGCGCCGCATCGCCCGTGCAGCGTTCCGCCTCACCCAGCACCGCAAAGTTGACCCCCGCCTGGGTCAACACTTGGGCAAAGGCGCGCGCCGTGGCCTGGGCGCGCGGGTCATAGGCGGGCGCGCAGCCCACCCACCACAGCACGTCCGGCTCCGGGTTCGCGTCCACGGTCGGGACCGCCAGCCCGTCCGCCCACTTCAGCCGGTCGCCGGGCCGCAGATTCCACGGGTTGCCGTTGCGCTCCATGCCGCGGAACGCCGTCTTGAGTTGGCCGGGAAAGTCGCTCGCCATGAGCACCTGACGGCGGCGCAGATAGAGCAGGTCGAACATCGGCTCGTTGCCCACCGGGCAGATGTCCACGCACGCGCCGCACGCCGTACACGCCCACAGCGCCGACTCGGTGAGCGCGAAGTCCAGCAGCCCGTGCGGCGACGCCGCCCCTGCGGCCAGCTCTTCCAGATGGGCGTTCAGATAGTAGCGCTTGTTCACCTCCAGCGCCGCAGGCGACAACTCCTTGCCCGTCACATAGGCCGGGCAGGCGTCCTGGCAGCGGTTGCACATGATACACGCATACGCGTCCACCAGATGCGTCCACGGCAGCTCTTCGAGCTTGGCGACGCCGAACTCCTCGATGGACTCATCCGCAAAGTCAATCGGCTCCAGGCTGCCCAGCGCCGTGCGCCGCGGCTTGGTCAAGAAGTTGACGCCCGACAAGACGAGATGAAAGTGCTTGGTATAGGGGAAGTAGGGGACAAAGACCAGGATCAGCCCCAGCGCCAGCCACCAGCCCACATGCTGCCCCGCGGCCAACGCGCCCGGCGGCCAGCCCGCCCACGCCTGCCCCAGCAGCGTGCTAAAGGGACGGAACGGGTCGCCGCCGCCCTCTGCCACGGCAAAGCTCTCGCCCAACCCGCGCGCGCCCACATGCCCCAGGATGAACAGCCCCACCAGCAGCGAATCGCGGCGGATGCCGCCTTCGCGCACCGCGGCGAGCAGCCGCACGTTCGCCCGATAGGCCAGCGCGGGCGCGTTCAGCACAAAGCGCCGCACCAGGAAGTAGACCATCCCCACCAGCACCGCCCCAGTAAAGAGGTCCGCCAGCAGCCGGTAGAGGTCGCCCAGGATGCCTTCACCCAGGAACGTGACGGACCATAGCCCCTGGATCACATCGCCCAGGTTGACCAAGGCGTAAAAGACAAAGCCCCAGGCGATCAGCGCGTGAAAGACGCTCGTCACGCGCCGCGTCCGCCAGATGGGGCGCTCGGTCAACCACGTCTGCAGCGCGGCTTGGCCGCGCCGCAGCAGGTCGCCCCAGGCCGGTCGCGGCCCGCTGCCGCGCCGGATCACCAGGTAAACGGCGCGCCAACTGATCGACGCATAGGTCAATGAGGCCACAACCAGGAAGAGAAAGAGGAGTTTTTCCACGATGGACAGCATACGCGCCTCAGGTGTGGTGACGGGAGGTGTTTGCCCCGCTATTGTAAGCCCTACTCGCCCTGAGTATAGACGTAGGCGGGCGACGCTTCCCCCGCGCCCAGGGAGCTATAGAGCGCGATCGCCGCCGGGCTGTAGCCGGTGATGAAGGCGCGCGCCAGCCCCATGGTCTGCACGCGGTAGAGGCACTCCTGGATCACGGCGCGGGCAAACCCCCGGCGGCGAAATTCGCTGTGGGTGCAGACCCGTTCGATGTCGGCCTCGACGTTGTGCGCGTCGATCAGCGCCTCGCAGCCCGCCACCAAACGCCCGTCCGGGGCCATCACGCACAGGTCCACCGCGGCGTGATAAATGGGGCCGCGGTGACCGTAGTTGTAGAACTCGATCTCCCTGGCGAGCGCGGCGTCGCTGAGACCGTGGCGGTTGGAGAACGCGTCGTCGCGCAGGATGCGCTGGCCGCGGTAATCCGGGTGCGTCGCCATGTCAACCAGCCGGAACCCCTCAGCCAACGGCACGCGCGGCGGCAGGTCGCCCTGCAGGTCGAACCGCTGGGTGAAGAAACTCTCGGTAAGCCCGAAACCGGCGCGGATGAGGGCCTCCGCTTCCAACGTCTGGCGGGCCGTTATCTCGGTGCGGAGGCGGGGACCGCGGCTCTGCCAGTTCGCCAGCACCCAGTCCAGCAGTTCGGCGTAGAGAAAGCGATAGCCCGGCGTCGTGAGAATGACAAAGCCTTCGTCGCCTTCTTCCGAGAGCGCCAGCCCGGCCAACTCGTCGAAGCCGTCGAACCACAGGCAGGCGTTCTTCTCACAGAAGCCCGCGACTGCGGTGCGATTCTCATAGAGAC
>CAYJQA010000487.1:1273-4521 GCA_964372065.1 uncultured Litorilinea sp. | reverse complement strand
TACAGGAAGGCCGACCGGCCATCCTGCACGGGGCGAAGGTCGGCGTGGCGACGGTTCTCGTGGCCCAGATGTACGATCAGATGAAGGAACTTGCGCGCGCCCAAGTAGCCGACCTGCTTGAGGATTCCAATCTACCTGCCAAGGACGAGGAGATCGCCAGGATTCAGGCGGCCTACGGCTCGATGGCGCCATCCATTGTGAAAGACCAGCGGCCTTTTCTCGACCTTACGGATGAGAAGTACAACGCCTTGAAAGCGAAAATCCTTGCCCATTGGACGGAAATCCTCGAAATTGCCGCCCAAGTGCCGTCCGCACAGGAGATCACGCGCAGCCTGCAAGCGGTGAGTGGTCCCACCAGCGTCTCCGAACTCGGTCTGACGGCCGAAGAGCAGGCAAAGGCGGAACAGTACGGACACTATCTGCGGCAGCGGTTCACCATCCGCAAGCTGGTACGTGTATTGGGGCTGGCGTAAGATCCAAGCGTGAAAGCGCCCCTCCATTGTCATCACCTCAATCAGAGTGCAAGGTGGAACAGACATGACACGCCTATACAACGATCCCATCGACTTCAAAGAAGAAATGCTGGTGGGCTTTGTCAGCGCCTATAGTCGTTATGTGAAGCGTGTACCGAATGCCTCCGGCGTCATGGCGCTGGACGCGCCAATCGCCGGCAAGGTAGCGATCCTGATCGGCGGCGGCTCCGGCCACTATCCGGCCTTCTGTGGCTACGTTGGTCCCGGCCTGGCCGATGCGGCGGCCATGGGCGAGATCTTCGCCAGCCCCTCCGCGGAACAGGTATACCGCTGTACCAAGGCGGTGGCAACCGGCCCCGGCGTCCTCTATGTCTATGGCAATTACAGCGGTGACGTGCTCAACTTCGATATGGCGGCGGCGCGCTGTCTTGCCGAAGGCATTGACGTGCGTTCGGTGCAGGTGACGGATGATGTGGCCTCTGCGCCGAAAAGTGACGAAGCGGACAGACGTGGGATTGCCGGCGATTTCTTTGTGTTCAAGGTGGCCGGGGCTGCCGCGGCCCGGGGCGACCGGCTGGACGATGTGGAGAGTCTGACCCGCTACGCCAATGCACAGACGCGCTCGTTTGGAGTTGCCTTTGACGGCTGTACGCTCCCCGGTCAGCCTGCCCCTCTCTTTACCGTAGACGCCGGCCACATGGAGTTGGGGCTAGGCGTCCATGGCGAGGCAGGGATCCGTTCGGCGGAGATGCGGCCGGCCCGCGACGTGGCTGCGCTGCTGGTGGAGACCGTTCTAGCTGACGCGCCTCAACATGCGGGCAGCCGCGCCGCGGTGCTGCTGAACGGTCTGGGCAGTACCCAGTACGAAGAGATGTTTGTGCTCTATCGGGACATTCATGCCCTGCTGGTCGATGCCGGAATCCAGCCCTACAAACCGCTCGTCAACGAGATGGTTACCTCCTTGAACATGGCCGGATGTTCGTTGAGCCTGATGTGGCTAGACAACGAACTCCAATCGCTGCTGGATGCCCCCTGTGCATCGGCGGCATATACCCAATAGAGGATCGAATACCAGACTCTGAAATGTGGAACCGTGCAGCAGGCAAAGCCACGCGGCAGTTGTGGCGATTTCCCCATTCTCAGAGAGGAGACCCAGCATGGAACAGGCACGCGCAGTCATCGAATTGAGCCTACAAAAGGCACAGCAAATCATCGAAGCGCACGCTCAGGAACTCGGCGCACTGGATGCGGCGGCAGGGGATGGCGACCACGGCACCACCATGGTCCGGGGGTTGCGCGCCGCCAACCGAGCCATCGCCGAGCTTGATGACGGCGTCTCCCCCGGAATGGCGCTTGCCACGGCGGGCAGCGCCTTTGCCGATGCCGCCGGCGGCGCATCAGGCGCGCTCTTCGGCCTCTTTCTGCTAACGTCCGGTCAGAAACTGGCTGCCGGCCCATTTGATGCGGCCGGCATCCAGTTGGCAATGCAGGCTGCCGCGGCGTCGGTGAGCAAGATGGGAAAGGCCCAGGTAGGCGACAAAACCTTGGTGGACGCGCTTGTCCCCTTTGTCGCCGCCCTCGGTCAAGCGACCGGCAAGGCAGGCGTCGAGCTGGTCGATGCCTGGTCCGCTGCTCTGGCCGCGGCTGAGGAGGGCGCGGCAGCCACAGCCGGTATGGTAGCGCGTAAGGGGCGCGCCGCGCGACTAGGTGAGCGCAGCCGCGCCGGGCTTGACCCGGGGGCAGTCTCCATGTGCTATTTGCTACAGGCCGTAGGTGAGGCTCTGACTGAAGTTTGCCGGCCCCCATCGAAGTCGCTCGGTTAGGCTGTCCAAGAATCGCGTCATCCGTATTGATCGCAGCACAACGGCCTATAGAACCGTTGACAAACATGACGCACATGGGTGTGTCCCATAGGCCATGCACGGGCCGGCTATCACGCGTGTGAGCACACAGAATCCATCGAAAGGGTTATGACTGTGGACAAAAGCAAGAAGATCGTCGTCGGCGCCGACCACCTGGGTCTGCCGCTCAAGAATGTGGTGCGCGACCATCTGGTTAAGCTGGGCTATCAAGTCGATGACATGGGTGTAAACAATGAGGATCCGGTGGACTATCCGGACGTTGGCGCGGCCTTGGCCGAAGCTGTTGCCGCAGGCAGCTATACGCGCGGCGTACTCATTTGCGGCACCGGGGCCGGCATGGCTATTGTGGCGAACAAGGTCCCTGGCGTGCGCGCCGTCTGCGTGGCGGACCCGTATACTGCGGAACGGGCAGTAGCCAGCAACAATGCCCAGATCATTACGATGGGGAGTCTAATCACAGGCGCCGCCGTCGCCGTCAAGTTGATCGACATCTGGTTGGAGAGCGAGTTCCAAGGCGGACGCTCAGCGCCCAAGGTAGCCAAGATCGACGCGTTGGATACCAAGTATCACCAGGGCTAAGGCGAATGGCGCGTGACGCCATACCGCTCCCCAACGCCGCGAGCTTGTCTACGGGCACGCGGGGTGCCTCTGAAAACCTGTACTATCGGCCGTAAACGCAAAACCGCCATTGCCTACCGACAGTGGCGAGAATGCGTCCGTTGCCGTCAACATGGGAAAATGACGTGCTACGAGACTTCTTCGGTCGAGAGCCACGCAAGATCCCCGTGTCGGAAAATAATCCGATACCGCATGTGACCCAAGCGGCCGCCATGCCGTCGCGCAAAGACGTGCTCACGGCGTGCGACTTACAACTCAAGGCGTGCGGCTTCGTAGGTCGGGATCCCACCCGGGC
>CAYJQA010000487.1:0-1263 GCA_964372065.1 uncultured Litorilinea sp. | reverse complement strand
CCCGGGCAGCCACGGCAGACTCGCCTCCACCATCCGGTCGAGCTTCTTGCGCGCCTCGTCGATGGGCAAATTGTGCGATGGGTCGCTGTAGACCGCGGCAAAGGCAAGATCGCGGTCGCAGGTCAGCGCCGCCTCCACGATCATCTCCTGGCACGCCACATGCCGCGCAATCAACGGATGCAGCCCTACAGGGAGCGCCCCCGCATTGACAGGCGTCACCTTGTCCTTCTCAAAGAGCGCATTCGTCTCGACCACAGCCCGCGCAGGCAGATTGGCAATCTGCCCCCGATTCTCCATATTCACATTCGTCACAATCCGACCCAACCCCACCAACGCCCGTACGATGGCGATCCCCTCTTCGCCTGTCGCCTCCAGCACAAGGGGTGCGCGCCCCTCACGGATCGCCACACGCTGCGCCAGCACCTCGGCAGGCCGCCCCATTCGCCACGAAACCGGCGTCCGAATCACCCCCCACCGAAAGAGCGTCGCGGGCGAGCGGATAAAGCCGGGCAAGAACTCCACCAGATGCCGATCGCCCGCCGCCGCCAGCACGCCATACTGCTGAAAGAGCGCATACTTCACCTGATCGGTGCTGTGAAACCACGAGCCAAACGCCTCCACCTCCGTCTGCGTATACGCGCGCATCACACCCGGCTGCGCCAGATGATCCCGCAGCATCGCCAGCAGATCGCGCCCTCGCCAACTGGCCCGGTCGACCCAGGTAAAGTGATTCACGCCATAAACGTTGACCTCGACTTCATGCAAGTCCGGCGTCCGATCCATGACCAGATACTGCCCGGCCAACGCTGCCAGCATCCGCCGCGTCCCATGCACCTCATGGCAGCAGCCGACCACCTTGAGCTCAGGCACCACCGCCGTCAGCGTGCGCGTGCAGACCGTCATCGGATTCGTGTAATTGATCACCCACGCCTGTGGGCAATGCTCAGCAATCGCCCGCGCAAAATCCACATAGATGCTCGCCGCCCGCAGCCCCCGCACCAGACCGGGCGCTCCCGCCGTATCCCCTACCGGATAGAAAAGCCCATATTCCTCGGCAATGGCAATCTCCGCCTGCATGGCCTCCAGCGAACCGGGCTGCACCGAGATCACCACGACGTCGGCCCCCTGCAGCGTCCGGCTCAAATCCGCTTCCGCCACATACCGCCAGTGCGAGAGCACCCCGGGCTGCTCCTGCAGCCATGTGCCGAACTCCGCGTTCGCCTGCGCCGCCCCCACGTCGATGTCATAGAGCATCACTTCGCC